>JALEWA010000184.1 GCA_022788085.1 Lachnospiraceae bacterium | reverse complement strand
CCGTATTTTCGGGCTTTTCAGCCTTTTGGCTACGGTCGCCATATCTATGAATCCAATCACTTTCGTGATGAATTTCTATTGTAACTTACTTTGACATCCAGGTCAATCCTTACTGGAATCGAACTCTGACTTACCACTTCTCTACTTCCGTAGGTGTCAACCATGGTTGAACCTTAGGAGGGGGCTGTTATATCCATTTAACTAAGGAAACGGGTACAAATATCATCGTAAATGTACAGATTTTCTGAACAATTACATACCTCTTTATTATATCAGAAGTTTTGTTGAAATCAACCTGTTTTTTAACTTTTCTTAACTCTTACGCTATCATATCACAAGTATAGATTATGAATATCATTCGCCTATTCCCGCTCGCTAACATTTACTTAATCATCTCCTAAAGTTAAGAATGATTTATTGGAAAATTTATAAATCCCTGTAACCATACAACACCTTTGAAACGCCTTCCAACTGCAGGTTCTCCATACAAATCCAACTTATTTATACACACTTCAAAAGTCAATTCATTACACTCTATTGTCATAAATACAATCTCTTCTTTGGTAATACAGTTTTCTTCCTGGTGGTACTCCATAATTTCTCCAAGAATGGAATATTGATCACATTCTACACCATAAGGCATAAAATAGGTATCAACAAGACTAAAGACATCTTCTTTCTGTATTTTTCTGGAAATCGTCGTATACGTATCCATATCCTCCAGTGTAAGACTCTCTATTGCATCTTCATCTCCCATTCTTGCCTGTGCAAGAAGTTGATTTCTTTCATTAGATGCTTTCTTAACTTTTCTCTTCTCCTGTTCATTCTTATTAATTGGCATCATAATTGTACCACTTACAGACAAACCACTAATAATGAGAGAAGTACCCTTTACAGGAAGTTGCTTCCATGCTTTCAATCTTTTATAAGGAATCATATTCTGTAAATAAAATATAAGAGAAACTCCTACCTTTATATCATCACAGACTCCTGCATAGGATTCCTTTTCAGCATGACGCTCAATGGTTACATCTTCATAGGAACTAATATGTCTTCCTCTTAAATATGGAAAGTAATATTCATATAGAAATGTATTCTTCTCATCAATCTGGCCGCGTACACAGATTCCGGCACCTGTTGCAAAATCAAGACACAACTCTGCATAAACCTGATCATCATCGTCAGCCATAAAGTCCATACTGGCATAATATTCTTTATTCTTTTTTTTCTTTTGATTTTTTGAGATTGTATTTACAACAACTTCTTGAATCAAATCCTGCAGTTGTTCTCTTTTTGTTACATTGCTAAAACCAATTGCTCTTAAATATCTGTGCACGAACGCAGCCCTTCTATCTATACTATATCTTTCTATCTGATTTCTGTTTTTCCACCCATATATGGTTGTAATGCCTTAGGAATACGAACAGATCCATCTTCCTGTAAATTATTCTCAAGGAATGCAATCAGCATTCTAGGTGGCGCAACTACTGTATTATTTAATGTATGAGCAAAATATTTGCCATTTTCTCCATTCACACGAATCTTAAGTCTTCTTGCCTGCGCATCTCCTAAGTTTGAGCAGCTTCCTACCTCAAAATACTTCTTCTGTCTTGGAGACCAGGCTTCTACATCGACAGATTTTACCTTAAGGTCAGCAAGATCACCGGAACAACACTCAAGTGTACGAACAGGAATATCAAGAGAACGGAACAAATCTACTGTATTCTGCCATAATTTATCAAACCACTTGAAAGAATCCTCCGGCTTACATACAACGATCATTTCCTGCTTTTCAAACTGATGAATTCTGTAAACCCCTCTTTCTTCCAGACCATGAGCTCCTTTTTCCTTTCTAAAACAAGGTGAATAGCTTGTTAAAGTATATGGCAGCTCTGCTTCCGGAATAATGGTATCGATAAATTTACCAATCATGGAATGCTCACTGGTACCGATTAAATACAAATCTTCTCCTTCAATCTTATACATCATGGCATCCATTTCATCAAAGCTCATAACACCTGTTACAACATTGCTTCGAATCATAAAAGGAGGTACACAATAAGTAAATCCTCTGTCAATCATAAAGTCTCTTGCATAAGAAATAACTGCGGAATGTAATCTGGCGATATCACCCATTAAATAATAGAATCCGTTTCCTGCAACCTTTCTTGCGCTGTCCAGGTCGATGCCATGTAATCTTTCCATAATATCTGTATGATATGGGATTTCAAAGTCGGGTACGACAGGTTCTCCATATTTTTGTACTTCAACATTTTCCTCATCATTCTTTCCGATTGGAACACTTGGATCAATGATGTTCGGAATTGTCATCATGATTTTTGTAACTTTTTCATTTAATTCTTTTTCCTTCTCAGCAAGTTCTTCTAATCTGGCTGCCTCAGCTGCTACCTGTTTCTTTACTTCTTCTGCTTCTTCTTTCTTGCCCTGTGCCATTAATGCACCAATCTGCTTAGAAAGTTTATTTCTTTCTGCACGAAGATTATCTGCCTCCTGCTGTGTCTTTCTTGCTTCTGCATCAAGCTCAATTACTTCATCAACAAGCGGCAATTTATGATCCTGAAATTTCTTTTTAATATTTTCTTTTACTACCTCTGGATTCTCTCTTAAAAACTTAATGTCAATCATCTTAATAACTCCTTTTATTATATAATTCTCAGTTTTCTGAGTTTATTCATAACTACTTCAATTATTTAATTACTTCCTGAATTACGACTGATGTTTCTTTTATCAGATCAATAATTTTCTCTGTATGTATAGGTTGTCCGTATTTATCATTAATAACACGTAAAACCGGTCTTTCCGGGAATCTTGGATTTTGCTTCATAACTACTGCCATCTCACCCTCATTCGTTTTGACCTTAGAACCAACCGGATAAACAGCAATTAACTGTAAAAAGGTTTGGACAATTTCATCATCAAACCATATACCGCTGTAATTACGTATACAATTGACTGCTTCATGTACACGAACTCTTGCCTTGCCGATTCCACAAATCATTTCATCAAATTCATCACAGACACCAAGAATCTGACACGATTTTGAAACAAGATCTGTTCCCATGGAATAACCGGAGCCATCCATATGCTCATGATGATTCAATATGATATTCTTTGCTTCCTCTGAAATCCATTGTTCCTTTTTTATGGCTGTGTAACTATATATAGGATGCTTCTTATATTCTTCCTGATCCTTTGGCGGTAATAGATGAATATCCTGATCCTCATAACGAACTACAAGATACCTTAAACCGATATCATGAAGCAAAGCACTGACACTAATGTCATAAACATCCTTTTCCGAATATTTCATTTTTAATGCTATCAAGGTTGCTATGGTACATGTCGTAAGGGAATGTTCATAGATATCCGCACTTCTTTCTTTAATATCATAGACTCTTTCTACAACTGCATCTTCTTCTAAAATATCTATGATAATATTCTGCGCAGTTTGTGCAATTTCTTTTAGTCCTTCTGTTTGCTGATATACATGCAACTCCAGGATATCTTTAACTTTATCCTTAATCTTAGCTTCTACATCATCCTTTAAAATGGTTATTTCTTCTAATGATAATCTGGAAGTTTCTTCTTTCTTTTCTTCAATATACACAGTTACAATTGCATGTTGACGAAGTTTATCGATATAGGACTCTTTGATTACTGTTCCTTTACCAAGCAATACCGTATAATCCTCTAGCAATACATCCTTGGCTATTACATCGCCTTCCTTTAAATCTTCAATCGTAATTAATTTCATAAAGAGTTTCCCCCTTTTGTTATTCTGCATCGGGATTTGATGCTGTTCCTTGCATTGCTCTTTCTACGGCTACTTTTTCTTCGTTACTCAAGGTTATAGCTGAATCACCATTTTTAATTCTCTTCGTATAAGAATAGCATCCATCACTACTATGTACGGAATTCAAAAGAACACCATTGTTATTTTCGTCAAGAAGTGCTAAGGTAAAACTTAACTTACCTCCCATTTCCTTAAAAGCATCGTATTTTACAAGCCCCATTTTTTGGAAAGTGGTCTTATGTTTTTCAAATAGTTCTGCAATATCCTTTTTATTTTTTTCTACATTTGCTTTGATAAAAGTATTATCCTCATATAAAGACATAATATCTTTTTCAAGGCTGCTTGCATTTTTCCCTTGCATAAATTTCTTATATTTCTTGGTAAACTTGTTAATCTGTAAAAATGCTAATATAATCAGAATAAGCAGGATTACATTGATTATTAGTAAAGTCAGCAACAGATATCCAATATCAACGGAACCAAGACCTATCATATTTAAAAAATTACTATTCATTTGTATCTCCCCTATTTTATCTATGACTGTTTCATCGTTGAAAGAAATTCAATGAGTCGATCTAAATCCTCATTAGAATAGAACTCAATTTCTATTTTTCCGGCTCCATTCTTCCCTTTTGCATTAATGGATACCTTTCTGCTTAATTTTTCCTTCAATTTGTCCTCAATATCCTGATAAATATATTGCAGATTTTTTGGTGTTTCTTCTTTCTTAGGTTTATCGTCCGGTTTTAGTATTGTCTTAACCAGTTTTTCCACTTCTCTTACACTTAATTTTTCATCAAAGATTCTTTGTGCAAGTTGAATCTGTTGTTCCTCATCTTCAATCGGAATCAATGCTCTTGCATGACCGGTTGAAAGCATATCATCGATAATCATTTGTTGTACACCATCACAAAGTTTTAGTAATCTCATACTATTTGTAACAGTTGTTCTACTCTTAGAAACACGTTCTGCCACTTCATCCTGTTTCAGATTAAATTCTTCCAACAGTCTCTTATATGCTAACGCTTCTTCGATTGGGTTTAAATCTTCTCTTTGAATATTCTCAATTAAAGATATTTCTACAATTTCCTGATTTGTATAATTTCTTATAATAACCGGAACCTCTTTCAATCCGGCTAGCTTTGCAGCACGCCATCTTCTTTCTCCGGCTATGATCTCATAATAATCTCCTCTGTCTTGCACAAGAATCGGCTGCAACAAACCAAACTGCTTAATAGAATCTGCTAATTCCTGTAATGCATCTTCGTCAAAATTCTTTCTTGGCTGTTCCCTGTTTGGTTCTACTTTTGTTATTTTTACAATGGTTTCTGCCTGTCCACTTGTTGTATCTTCCTCTTTTGATTTTTTTGCAGGTACATACTCTGTAGAAATCAAAGTATCTAACCCTTTTCCCAATCCTTTTCCTTTGGAAGCCATCTACTATTCTCCTTTTCTCTTTATCACTTCATCCGCTAATGCAAGATAGCTTTCTGCACCTGCTGACTTAGGATCATATAAATTAATCGGTTCTCCATGACTTGGTGCTTCTGCTAATCTGATATTTCTAGGAATAACTGTTTTATATATTTTTTGTTTCAAATTACTTTTTACGTTTTCTACAACCTGTGATGAAAGATTTGTTCTGGAATCGTACATCGTAAAGACTACACCTTCCATTTCTAAATCAGGATTTAACCTTTCCTTTACCAGATTAACTGTATGTATTAACTGGCTTAATCCTTCCAATGCATAATATTCACATTGAATTGGAACTAGTACGGAATCAGCGGTAGTCATAGCATTAACTGTTAACATACTTAAAGAAGGAGGACAATCAATAATGATAAAATCATATCTATCCTTTATCCAATCTACTTCATTTTTTAGTATGTATTCTTTTCTTTCAACACCGATTAACTCTATCTCGGCTGCTGCTAAATTCACATTGGATGGTAATATAGAAACATTCTTAATAACATCTTTAATAATACAGTCTTCAATAGAACACTCTCCAAGCATTAACTCATAGATGGTATTCTCTAATTCATTTTTTTCAATGCCATATCCACTTGTCGTATTTCCCTGAGGATCAATATCGATTACTAATACCTTTTTGCCTTTTTCTGCAATACATGCAGATAAGTTAATTGATGTTGTTGTTTTTCCAACTCCACCTTTTTGATTAGCTATTGCTATTATTTTCCCCATATTGATCCTCCTAAAATTCCAATCATATTATCCTTTTCTTTTTTATTCTGTATATGATTATATCACTAATAGATATGATATGCTAGAAAGTTTTTATTTTATTTTAAAGTAGATATGGAAATATTTTATGTTTCCTTTTATTTATTACTTATGTTTCACGTGAAACATATTTATTTTAATCTTTTCTTATGTTCTGATTCTTATTAATACATCATAATCTCATGTTTTTTATCATAAATTATTTAATAGTTGCAATTAATTATTTATAATAATATATTATTAAATAAATTGTAATTTTATAAAAATGAATTAAATTAAAAATTTTGGATATTATTAAAACAAGAGTTTCACAACTTTATAGCTGATTCTCTTAAAAACTTTAGTGCTAATAAGAATAATCTTAATTATATGAAATTGTATTAGATTGTGATTCATCTATCAGGCAGTTTTCCATTCGTTATAATAATAATTTTTTGAAAATAAATTTAATACGTATAATTAATACAATCAGAAGTATGGTTGGAAAATTTATGTATTACATTGAAATAAATCCGAGTCTGTAAAACATTTTTTACTCTTAATATTATTCTATTGGTTACTATTATAGTAATGGTTTTCCTATAAAAGATATTAAAGATAAATATAAAGAAATATTTTGGAATAGTGCAATTGTAAAAACAGTCAAGTTATATGGGATAGTTATTTAGGAATCGATGTATTGGCTGTTTTATGCATAAGAACATGATTAAAAAGTAAAAATACCATTATGAAGTTTACATTCATTTTTGCATATTATCTATGAAGGTACTGAATAGATTTAATTTTATTATGTTTTATTATATTTCATTGTCAATCATTTAAAGATAGGAATAAGATGATAAGTATGACTGTTATCAGGAATATTATGATTAATCTTATATATAAAAATTACTTAATACTGACAAAAAAATTTTTTTATAATTTTAGGATAATGTTAATGTTTAATAGCAAAAGTATACAAGTATAAAAAGAATCGTAATGTTTCACGTGAAACATTACGATTCTTCATAATTCATTATGTTAAAAGATTATGTCATTAATGTACACTAACTAAATTATTCCTTATTGCAAAAACAGCAGCTTGTGTTCTATCAGTACAATCAATTTTTTTGAATATACTAGACATATGATTCTTTACTGTTCTTTCACTTATATCCAATTTCTTACCAATTTCTTTATTAAACATTCCAATTGATACAAGCTTTAATACTTCTATTTCACGATCGGATAATTTTTCTACTTTTTCTTTATCTAAATCACGTGCAATTAATTTTGAGTTTAATAAAGGAATCAAACTGGGTTGAATAAATTTTTCTCCATTATATACTGTATTAATTGCTCTCTTCAATTCATTGGAATCAGAATCTTTTAAAATATAACCATCAATTCCAATATCTACTGCTTTTAATAAATATTCAACTTCATTATGAACAGTAAGCATTAATACTTTATATTTTTTTCTTTTCTTTTTCAATGCCTGTAAAGTCTCTATTCCATTCATAACAGGCATATTAATATCAAGAAGTATAATGTCCGGTTTTGCAGATCTTAATTTTTTTAAACATTCCTGTCCATTATCTGCTTCTTCAATAACTTGAATTTCTCCTTCAAATTCTAATATTTTCTTTAATCCTTCGCGTATCATTTTATGATCATCTACAATCATAACATTTATCATATATTTCCCTATTCCTTTCAAACTTATAAAAATAAAATATTAAGTTTTAAATATTACTAATTGCTATATTGGAATAGTAATATCTAACGTAGTTCCATTTTCATTTGTGAATATTGATAATCTTCCGGAAAGTAATCCCACTTTCTCTTTCACCATTGATAAACCAAAATGATTCATTCTATCATATTCACCAATACCAATACCATCATCCATAATCATGAGAGATATGCTATTAGTATTTTCTTTCATATTTACTACCATTTTACTTGCATTTGCATGCTTTAATATATTTTGGCAGGCTTCTCTTATTATTCTATAAATAGTAATTTTAATAAGAGAATCATAATTATCGATATTACAAATATTAAAAATGACATTTATGTCATTATTTTCTTCTAAATTATTTTTAAGATTTTCTATTGCTGATTCCCATCCTATGTCATCAAATGCCATCGGTCTTAAATCATAAATAGTTTCTCTCATATCTTCAATAATCTTTTTTATATTATTTCTAGCTTCAAAAAGCTCTTTCTTTGTCTGAATGGTATCTTTATCCAAATACAATATCGCCAGTTCCAGTTGTTGTGATAAATGAACTAAATCCTGAACTGTCGTATCATGTAAATCTTCGGCAATTCTTTTTCTTTCAGCTTCCTGCATTGAAAGAATTTCCAATCTGTCATTTTCCATCATAACTACCTCTAAATTATTTATACCAAAGGCTCTTTAGAAGGAAGTCCTGCTTTCCTAGGATACTTTTTCGGCGTTATCTTCTCTTTCTGAATAACTAACAGATTTCTATAAATATCAGAAGAAGGAAGCGTAAATTCGTTCTGTGAAATGATTTTTCCTCCTAAAAGAGTAATTGCTTTTTTTGCCTGCTCCATCTCTTCTACTACTTTTTCTGATTTATATGAAACAAATACTCCTTCTACCTTAACATATGGAAGACAATATTCAGAAAGAGTAGCAAGATTTGCCACAGCTCTTGATACGCATATATCATAACTTTCTCTTAAAGCAGTTGGTTTTGCGTAATCTTCCGCTCTGCCATGAATAGCTTCTATATCTTTAAGGTTAAGCCTTTCTATTACTTCATTTAAAAATTTTACTCTTTTTCCAAGAGAATCAAGCAATGTAATCTTTAACTCAGGAAATGCAATTTTTAAAGGGATACCAGGAAATCCTGCTCCAGTTCCTATATCAATTACATGTAATTTTTGATGGCAATCCATAATTTTATTTAATGATAAGCTATCAAGAAAATGCTTAACGCATACTTCTTGAAAATCAGTAATTGCCGTAAGATTCATAAAGGAGTTCCACTCTACCAATAACTCATAATATTGTATGAATGCATCCATTTGTGATTTATCCAAAGGAATTTCTAATTCCTGCAATCCCTTATATAATATTTCTAAATCATATTTTTCCTGCATCAATGTCCTCCAGTTTTAAAAACATTTTATGACATTATTGTCATTTATTATTTTTCTTTATGTTGACGAAAATGTTCCAAATATACCAATAATACAGAAATATCTGCCGGTGATACACCACTTATTCTGGAAGCCTGACCAACAGAAATAGGTTGAAACTTCTTAAGTTTTTGTCTTGCCTCTAAACGCAGACTACTGACATCATCATAATCAATATCCGATGGAATAAGTTTCTTCTCCATTTTCTTAAATTGTTCTACCTGCTTTAGCTGTCTCTTGATATAGCCATCATATTTAATATTAATATTGATTTGTTCTATTACATCATCACTTAATGGCCTTCTTTCCGGATCAATCTCTGCCAATGCTTCATACGATAATTCCGGTCTGCAAATTAACTCTGCAAGTGAGGCCGCAGTCTTTAATCCTGAACTTCCTTTGTTTTCAAGAAATCTTTGAATTTCCTGATTTGCACCTACTTTTGTATTCTGTAATCTTTCTACTTCATTCGTAATAAGTTCTTCTTTTTGGCATACATAATCATATTGTTCCTTTGTCACCAGACCAGCATAATATCCAATCTTACGAAGTCTTAAATCAGCGTTATCCTGTCTTAATAAAAGACGATATTCTGCTCTTGATGTCATCATTCGATACGGTTCAAAATTCTCCTTCGTAACAAGGTCATCAATTAGAACGCCTATGTAAGCTTCAGAACGATCAAGTACAACCTGATCTTTTCCCTGTATAAACAGTCCTGCATTCATACCTGCAATCATTCCCTGTGCAGCAGCTTCTTCATAACCACTGCTTCCATTAAACTGACCAGCACTAAAAAGTCCTGATATTGCCTTAAACTGTAAGGTTGGATAAAGCTGTCCCGGATTGATACAATCATATTCAATCGCATATGCATTACGAACCATTTTACAATTTTCAAGTCCCGGTACAGTTCGGTACATTGCAAGCTGTACATCTTCAGGTAAGGAAGAACTCATTCCACCAACATACATTTCATTTGTATGTAAGCCTTCCGGCTCAATAAACACCTGATGTCTTTCTTTCTCAGCAAATTTTACTACTTTATCCTCAATAGATGGACAATATCTTGGACCTGTTCCTTCAATAATTCCCGCATAGATTGGGGAACGGTCAAGATTTTTACGAATAATCTCATGCGTCTTTTCGTTTGTATATGTCAGCCAACAAGATGCCTGATCAATTTGTACATCTTCAGGGTTCGTAGAAAAGGAAAATGGAACTACTCGTTCATCTCCAAGCTGCTCTTCCATCTTACTAAAATCAATCGAGCGCTTGTCCATTCTTGCCGGAGTTCCTGTCTTAAAACGGCGCATCTCAATACCTAAACTTTTTAGGGAATCTGTTAAATAATTTGCTGCCTGTAAACCATTTGGACCAGTATAAGTGATGGCTTCACCACAAAGACATCTGGCCTTTAAATAAGTTCCGGTACACAAAACGACAGCCTTTGCTTCATAAATAGCACCTGTGTATGTTTTAACACCCGTAATTTTTTTCGTTGCTAGACCTTGCGGTGATTCTAAATCCTGAGTAAGAAGTTCTGTAATTTCTGCCTGCTTAATAGTCAAATGCTCCTGATTCTCTAAAACCTTTCTCATAGACCTTGAATATTCCGCTTTATCTGCCTGTGCACGAAGAGAGTGTACAGCCGGTCCTTTAGAGACATTCAACATTTTAGATTGTATAAATGTTTTGTCTATATTTTTTCCCATCTCACCACCAAGTGCATCCAGCTCTCTGACTAAATGTCCCTTTGAGGAACCGCCTACATTTGGATTACATGGCATAAGGGCAATACTGTCCACACTTACTGTAAATATAACGGTTTCCAAACCCATTCTTGCACATGCAAGTGCTGCTTCACATCCTGCATGTCCTGCACCAACCACACAGACATCTACTTTTTCCCGAATTTCAGACATAATCATTTTCCTTTCACATTCTCACAAAAACGTGACATGCTTTTTATCACATAAAAAAGCTGACACATCCGGCTTTTTATGCTATTTTCCCATACAGAACTTAGAGAAGATTTCATTTACCAAATCATCCTCTACTTCTTCACCAATAATCCTTCCAAGAGAAGCATAAGCACTCATAAGATCAATCGAATAAAAATCCTCCGGCATATTATCTGCAAGGCTTTGTTTTACCATTATCATACTATCATAAGCTTCCATCAATGCTTCTTTATGGCGTTTACTTGTAATATAAATCTCATCATTTACCGCAATCTTACCTGCAAAGAACATGTCCTTTATCGCGTCTTCAAATTCTTCCATTCCTGTATTATCTTTTGTTGAGGTTCTAATAATGCAAAGACTTTGATTCTCAAAAGAATTTGAAGTACCTTCATAAACATTATGAAAATACTGCTTTATATCATCTTTACTTACCTTCGCATCAAGGTCTGTTTTATTTAATAGAACAATAACCTTTTTATCACGAATCAATTCAACAATTTCCTTATCATTTTCATCCAATTCTCTGGAAGAATCTACAACGTAAATAACTAAATCTGCATTGTTAGCATATTTTCTTGCCTTCTCTACACCGATTCTCTCTACTTCATCCTTTGTATCGCGAATTCCTGCTGTATCAATAATATTAAGTCCAATACCATGAAGCTTTATCGATTCTTCCAAAACATCTCTTGTTGTTCCCGCAATACTCGTTACAATTGCTTTATCTTCTCCAACAAGAAGGTTTAAAAGAGATGATTTTCCTGCATTTGGTTTTCCAACGATTACCGTATTGATACCATCTTTTAAAAGCTTTCCATTATCAGCACTGTCTATCAGTCTCTTTAATTCAAGAAGAAGATGTTGCGTTTTCTCCTCTAATTTTTCATGGTAACCATCAAGACTGATATGTTCCGGATCATCTAAAGCAGATTCAATAAATGCAATTTCATAAAGAATTTCTTCTCTTAGAGAATGCACCTTATCTGAGACAGCACCTTTAAGCTGCTTTAGAGATGATTTCATGGCAAATTCATTCTTTGCATGAATCATATCCATAACAGCTTCCGCCTTCGTTAAATCAATTCTTCCATTCAAGAAAGCACGTTTCGTAAATTCTCCCGGCTCTGCTAAACGACAACCATATTTTAATGCCGTTTCTAATACTTTTTGCATAACCAGAATACCACCATGACAATCAATCTCAACCGTATCTTCTTTCGTATACGTATTCGGTGCTTTCATCACAGCAACCATGACTTCATCTATTACTTCTTCCCCATCATAAATAAAGCCATAATGAATTGTATGACTTGAAACTTTTGCTAATTTCTTTTTTTCATTTTTAGAATGATACATTTTATCAGCAATTTCGATTGCTTCATTACCACTAATTCTAATGATACCAATTCCTGAGTCACTCACTGCTGTCGCAATAGCAGCAATTGTATCTGTCTTCATCATATATCTCCGAACTGTTACTAATTTACTATACAAATTAATCGTTTTAACTATAATCTATTTTTGCTATATTTTCAACTGAATACATGAAAAATCCGAACAATAGCTCCACTTTTATTCCTTAAAAAGTATAACATGACTACTTATCTTTTCACCATATACTTTATCCAATAATTCATGATATTCTTCATAAGAAACTCTACCATTATAAGTCATGATTTCCATTTCAACACCAAATAAAAGAACAAGATAAGACATACATCCAAATCCATTCCTTTCGTAAAAATGTTTTCTTCTTATCTTAACATCATGATTTTCTGCTTTGTCTGATACGGTACTTTCTATTTCCAAAAAAATACGCTTATTTCCATAGCGATTACAAAAAAGCTTCAATACTTCTGAACCAATACCGCTTCCACGACTCTCTTCATCAATTGCAAAATAATCAATCAACACCAAATCCTTATATAATGCCGTAATCAGTAATCCGCAGAATTGCCTGTTCTCATCCTCAATGGATAGAATTTCTGCCAAACCTTCCTCTCTTTTCTCTAATATCATAGGAAAAGGTTTTTTTTCACTTGTCGGAAAAGCACTCTCATATAAATCCTTTACTTTCTCTAATTGTGTATCATTAAAAGCCTCTTTTATCACTAACATCTAAAAAACTCCTTTAATATAGGTACAAGCCCATCATGATTATTATCTTCTATCGTTACTCTGTCTGCAAGTTCTTTTACATGAGAAGCTCCATTTAGCATAGCAACTCCTACCCCTGCAGCCTCCAGCATAGAAAGATCATTATCCTGATCTCCTGCAGCAAGTGTATTCTCAATTGGAATATGAAGATATTTGCTTAGCCAAATCAATGCTGCTCCTTTTCCTGATGTAATAGGTATCATTTCCAGCAGCTTGTCATTTGAAAACATCAACTGAATTTGTCCTTTTGCCCATGGAAGCAGCTTTTCTCTAATTTCTTCAAGCCTTTTTCTCTCCATTGAAAGCGCAACACATTTTAATGGGGGCTTATCTAATTTACTTATAATATCATCTGTAATAATAGATGGCATATGAACTGTTTTCTGGTAAAAAGTAAGTTCCTGCGAATGTCTTTTTGAAACAATGGAATCATCTGTGTAAGTATGACTATGTACACCTTCCTTTTCACATGTCTTTAAAAAATAATCTGCCTGCTCAAAGGTTAGTCTGTTTTCTTTTAGAATAACATCACGTTCAGCATCATATATCACTCCACCATTACTTGCAACTAAATACAAATTTTTGTTTGAAATAGGAAGTCCTTTTCTTACATCCATGATACTCATCATTGGTCTTCCGGATATCAATACAAGATAATGTCCATGTCTTGTAATATTACTTAATAACTCTTTTGTCTGTTCTGTAATTTCTTTATTATCATTTAATAACGTTCCATCTAAGTCTGTAAAAAATATTTTCTTTTCCATATCGATTTACCTGTATTGTTAAAAGCCCCCATCAAAAGATGGAGGCTTTTTCATTATCTTTTTAAAGTTACAACAACACGTCTGAACGGTTCTTCTCCTTCACTATGTGTTGTGACATATCTGTCATTTTGCAATGCAGAGTGGATAATTCTTCTCTCATATGGATTCATCGGTTCTAATGATACCGGACGTTTTGTTCTCTTAACTTTATAAGAAATATTCTTTGCAAGATTTTCTAAAGTCTCCTTACGTCTTTGTCTGTAATTTTCAGTATCGACCTTTACTCTTATGTACTCTCCTGTTCCTTTATTAACTACTAGAGATATAAGATATTGTAATGAATCTAAGGTCTGTCCTCTCTTACCGATTAATACACCCATCTCATCACCACTTAACTCAACATCAAGTGAATGTTCTGACTCATTATATTTTGCATCAATAACTACAGTCATACCCATAGCTTTAAATACATCCTGAAGAAACTTCTTAGCCTGATCTTCTATCGATACATCAGAAGCTTGTGTAATTGTAGAAGTTTCTTTCTTTGGTTCAGCTTCAACAGTAGCAGGCTTAACTTCTGCTGTCTTCTCAACCTCTTTTTCTTCTTCCTTAACTCTTGCCTTGATGATTGCAGGCTTAGAATTAAATCCAAGAAATCCGCTCGAACCTTCTGTTACAACAACGTAATCAAGTCTATCACTTGTTACGGTAAAATTTTTACATGCTTCTGTTATTGCATCAGAAACTGTTTTTGCTGAAAACTCCATGTACTCCATAAATCTAACCCCCTATTTATTGTTCTTCTCATTATATTGTTTTACCATATTAGCCTTTGCTGCAAGACTTCCTGGTTTTGCATTCTTGTTATAATATTCCGTTGCTTCCTTTATTGCTGCAGCCTTTTCTTCCTCTGTTCTTGTAGACTTATTCACAGTTGAAGTATTCTTATATGCTGTTTTTGTAGAAATATTTTTTGTATTTGTTCTTGCTGCTGCATTCAGTTTTGCAGGATCAATACCCTGTTTTTTAAGCTTTTCATTATATTTCTCAATATTTTTCTTAATCTCAGCATCAATATCCATCTTATCGATATGTTTATTGATTGCAACCTGCTGAATACTTCTGACTACGGCACCGATTACCCAGTATAATCCCATACCTGCAGGAAGTGTTAAACAGAACCATGCAGACATAACCGGCATAATGGTATTCATCATTTTCATAGATTGCTGCATGCTGTCTGCCATATCGCTCTGATTCTTCTTCGCATTTTCATCCTGAGGTGCCTGTGGCATCAGCTTATAATTAATCCACTGGGTTAAAGCAGCCAGAACAGGAATAGAAACTGCACCAATCAGTAACAGATAATTGTTACTTGCAAAGGCTGAAGTAATCGTATCCATTGGAGTATTACCAATATTCAATCCAAGGAAATTATTATATCGATCAATTAAACCTTCTGTATTGGCATTACTTAATATTTGACCTCCTTCATAAGCTAAATCAGAAAGGCCGAATTTTTCCGATAAAGTAGCCATATCTGTTGATGATGTTCTATATAACACATCAATGACTGCATTTCTTGTATTTCCTGCAATATCAAAATTCTTGATATACATGGCAGCGGAACTTAATCCCTTAACAAAATCTACACCATCTGCTTTTATAATCTGATCAGCAAGAACTCCAAATGCATTACCAAGCTTTGTTACATAAGCAGGCATCTGATAAATAACACGATACAAAGCAAAAAGAATCGGCATCTGAATTAAAAGCTGTAAACAGCTTCCCGATGGAGATACACCATACTTTGCATATACCTGCTTTGTTTCTGCATTCATGGCAAGCATGGACTCGTTATCCTGCTTTCCTTTATACTTTGCCTGTATTGCCTGTATCTCAGGATTCATTCTTGCAGAAAGCTTGGAAAACTTCTGCTGCTTAATTGTAAGCGGCATTAGCAATAAATAAATTACAATTGTAAACAAAATAATAGCTAAACCGATATTTGGAATTCCTATCAAATCAAGAAATTCGAAAATAATATTCATAATCAAGCCAAGAAGCTTAACTACATATTTAAATATCGGAGTTGAATTCTGTGTCAATAACATCAAATCCATCTGTCTCCTCCTAAATTCCGTTTTCCTCTATGGAACCGGATCATATCCTCCCTTTGAAAAAGGATTACACCGAAGAATTCTCCATAAAGCAAGTAAACCGCCTTTCACAGCACCATACTTCTGTACTGCCTCCAGACCATACTGGGAACAGGAAGGATAATATGGACACTTTGTTGTTTTGAGCGGTGATAAAAACTTCCTATAAAATTGAATCAGCCAAATTAATATACTCTTTAACATAATAGTACCTGCTAATTTTGGCGAAGCATAAGATTTTTCAATTTATAATCTTATGGAGCTTCGATACATGCAATAATGCACTTTCCATTTCATGATAGCCAATTTCTTTTGCATTGACTCTGACGACGACTACTATATCTAAACCACTATTAAATATTTCTTCATGTAGTCTGTAACTTTCCCTTACTAATCTTGTAAGTCTATGTCTTACAACACTGTTTCCTACTTTTTTACTTACAGAAATTCCAAGTCTGTTTTTCTGTGTTCCATTTTCTAATACATACATCACAAGATACTTATTGGCATACGATTTGCCATTACTATATACAGTCTTAAAATCTCTGTTACTCTTTAATGATTCCGAAAATTTCATATACGTTTATATTACTCTTATATCTTCTTATAATCAAAGAGAAAAAAGGCCACAAAACTGCGGCCTATGCTGATAATCTCTTTCTTCCTTTTGCTCTTCTGGAAGCTAATACTTTTCTTCCGCCCGGAGTACTCATTCTGGCTCTGAATCCGTGAACCTTAGATCTCTGTCTTGTTTTAGGCTGAAATGTCATTTTCATGTGAGAAACACCTCCTTCTCATATATATAATCAAACAGAAATGTTACTTTCTGCCCGCTGCATCAGACTCATAAGTCATTCTGCAGGAATACATTGCGACTTCTACGATGTAATTGGTAACTGTCAAAAGGGCAGACAGATACCTTGTACTAGAAAATATCATAACGATTATATAAAATACCTCCCGTAAAGTCAAGGAAAATCATGCTTTTTTTCTAAATTCCCTTTTTCCATTTACATAATTTTTTATTAACCATTTGTGGAGATTTTGTGGATGAAGAATAACAAAATCATAGTTTATGGAAACTAAGATAAATTGAATTACACACAATTTCCACTATTTTTGTGGAAAAATCCACAGAAAAGTAAAGATATCCACAAAATGTGAATATCTTGTGGATATCTTGTAGAGATCTTGTAGAATAATTATTATGTAAATCTGGAAAGTCTTTATTTATACGTGTGGAAGGTGTATATAATTATTCACATAATTATCCACAAAATGGTGGAAAACCATTTTAAAAAAGAGGATAAAACACATTTTCCACATTCTGTAGATTAAGTTATCCACAGATTTAACGATATATTTGAGGATTGTGTGTATTTTTCTTTAAAATTATTCACATTTGGTGTAAATAATTGCTTTTATTGTTTGATTTTTTTAGATATTTGGTTTACTATAAGAATATCTATAAGTATCATTATTTATAAACGATTAACAGGGGTAAAACATGAACGAGATCAAAGAAAAATGGGACGAGATTAAAGAAATCGTGCGTCGTGAATACGATTTAACAGAAATATCCTATAACACCTGGATAGCACCCTTAAAGCTTCATAAGGTGGAAAATAATGTCGTGACGATTCTGATTCCTTCAGAACAGGCTCACGCTTTAAACTATATTTCTAATAAGTATAAGAGCTATTTTCAGGTTACCATCTCTGAGCTCATGAATCACACATATGATATTTCTTTCCTATTAGAAAAGGATACAGACATCGACCAGAATTCCGAGATGTCACCCGTATCAAAAGGAATTTCCAATATAAACTATGAAAATGCGAATTTAAACAGCAAATACAAATTTGATACCTTCGTCGTTGGAAGCAACAATAAATTCGCTCATTCTGCTGCTCTTGCAGTTGCAGAATCCCCGGGAGAAGCATATAATCCTCTTTATTTATATGGAGGAGCCGGACTTGGTAAAACACATTTGATGCACTCTATTGGTCATTTTGTATTGGAACAGAATCCAAATACCAAGGTTTTATATGTAACCTCTGAACAGTTTACAAATGAAGTAATCGAATCCATTCGTAGTGGTAATGCAGCAGCCATGACCAAGCTTCGTGAGAAATACAGAACCGTTGATGTTCTTCTCATTGACGACGTTCAATTCATTATTGGTAAGGAATCCACACAGGAAGAATTCTTCCATACCTTTAATGTGCTTCATTCTGCCGGAAAACAGATTATTCTGTCCTCTGATAAACCGCCAAAAGAAATGGAAACCTTAGAAGAACGTTTCCGTTCCCGTTTCGAATGGGGTTTGATTGCAGATATCCAGCCTCCTGATTATGAAACCAGAATGGCAATTCTTCGTAAAAATGCAGAAACCTATGATAAGGAAATTGATGATGAAATCATCAAATATATCGCAACAAATATCAAATCAAATATCCGTGAACTTGAAGGTGCATTGAATAAAGTAATGGCAAATGCACGTTTGAATAAGAAGGAACTCACACTTGCCCTTGCAGAAGATGCTTTAAAGGATGTAATTTATCCGGATCAGGTTCGTGAGGTGACGCCTCAACTTATTATTGATGTTGTTTCTGAGCACTTTAATGTTTCCAAGGATGATATTACTTCTAAAAAACGTAATTCTGAATATGTTCTGCCACGACAGATCATTATGTATCTTACAAAGGAAATGACTGATTTATCTTTACAGAATATAGGAACCCTCTTAAGCAAAAAGGATCATACTACAATTCTTCACGGAATTAATAAGATTAAGAGTAAAATGGCAACAGACGATGACTTACGTAATAAAATAGAGACAATAAAGAAAAAAATCTCTCCTTCATAATATTTTACAAAAAGAAAGAGCGTTTTTTTCGTGGGTAAGGCTGTGAAACACCTGTGGATAACTTTAATTTTTCTGTGAAAAGAAAGTTTTCCACAAATTATTCTCTTTTTCGACGGAAGATTCGAATATGAATCAATCTGAATAACTTGATTTCTTTTCATAATGCTTTCCACAACATTTTCAAGCCAGATTTTCCTCACATTCAGAAGACTTCTTAAGGTTATTCACATTTCCACAGCCATTAATATGAATATTACTAATATATATTTATTTATATATACATTTTTGCAATCAAAACTTTTCATTTTTTCAGCGAAGGGAGTTATACACATGAAAATTATATGTTCGAAAGCAAATCTTCTGAATGGTGTTAACACCGTTTCCAAGGCTGTACCAAGTAAAACAACAATGTCTATCTTAGAATGTATCTTAATTGATGCAACCAAGGGACAGATTACCTTAACTGCAAATGATATGGAACTTGGTATCGAAACAGTGATTGATGGAGAAATCATAGAAAAAGGAATTATTGCATTAGACGCAAAAATTTTCTTAGAAATGGTTAGAAAGCTACCGGATAATGATGTTACGATTGAAACAGATCCAAGCTTTAAGACGATTATTACCTGTGAAAAAGCAAAATTTAACATTATTGGTAAATCAGGTGAAGATTTTTCTGCTTTACCTCAGATAGAACGTTCTGATTCTATTATTCTTACACAATTTACCTTAAAGGAAGTTATCAGACAAACCAGCTTTTCGATTGCAGATAACTTTACCAATAAGATTCTTACCGGTGAATTATTTGAGATTCATGGAAATATCTTAAAGGTTGTTTCTTCTGATGGATTACGTATTTCTTTAAGAAAGATTGAATTAAAGAATGATTATGGTACAAAAAAAGTTATTGTTCCCGGTAAGACTTTAAATGAAATCAGTAAGATTCTTCCTGGCGATAATGATAAGGATGTCAGCATTTTCTTTACGGATAAGCATATTTTATTTGAATTTGATCATACAACCGTTGTATCACGTTTGATTGAAGGAGAATATCTTAAGATTGATAACATTCTTTCGGCAGATTATGAGACAAAGGTTAAGGTGAATAAGCGTGAATTACAAAACTGTATCGATCGTTCTACCCTTCTTGTAAAGGAAGGAGACAAGAAGCCTATTATTCTTGATATTAAAGATGATATCATGGAAATGAAGATGAATTCCATTGTTGGTAGTCTGGATGAAGAAATTGATATTGTAAAGAGTGGTAAGGATTTAATGATTGGATTTGATCCGAAGTTCTTAATTGATGCCTTAAAGGTCATTGATGATGAAGAGGTAGAGATTAAGCTGTTAAATCCAAAAGCACCATGCTTTATTAAGGATGAGCAGGAAAGCTATATCTATCTTATTTTACCTGTTACTTTCAGTACAGTTGGTTAATTTCAGGCTGCAACATTGATTGACAGCCCTTTCGATTTTTAGTATAAATAAAGTTTGGAGGCAGGTAATGATTTACCTGCCTCATTTCATATGAAATAAAAAAATGTCAAATAGTTTATGAATTTGCAAATAAAATTAGAATAAGTATCGGAAAAACACCCTATATAAATTGACATAACTACTGAAAAAATGGTAAAATAAATATATTTCAAATAATAGGGCGAGTATACAAATTTTGCGGAATTGATTATTTTGTAAAATTTTGGATAAGCTCTTAGAAAGCAAAAGGAATTGTTATGGAAGAAGTATTTATCAGGGATGAATTTATCAAGCTTGGTCAGGCATTAAAGCTTGCCAATCTGGTAGAGTCCGGTGTTGATGCAAAGTTCGTTGTTCAGGATGGACTTGTTAAGGTAAATGGTGAAGTCTGTACACAAAGAGGCAAGAAGCTTGTTGACGGAGACAAGGTAAGCTTTGAAGGAAATACCTTTACCATCCGTTCAAAGGAGAGCTAAGAGAGCATGATCATTAAATCACTGGAACTTGAGAATTTCAGGAATTACGATTCGTTATCCATGTCTTTTGATTCGGGTACGAACATTCTATATGGAGATAATGCACAGGGAAAAACCAACATACTCGAAGCAATCTATTTATCTGCAACAACCAAATCACATAAGGGAAGCAAGGATAAGGATATTGTGAATTTTCATGCTGATGAAGCCCATATCAGGACTTATGTTGTAAAGGATGGTCTTGAGAACAGGGTGGACATGCATTTAAGAAAAAGCAAGTCTAAAGGAATCGCCATCAATGGTCAGAAGATTAAAAAGGCGGCAGATTTACTTGGGCTTTTAAATGTTGTCTTTTTCTCACCGGAAGATCTCTCTATTATCAAGAATGGACCTGCAGAACGTAGAAGATTTGTGGATATGGAGCTTTGCCAGTTAGATAGCTTTTATCTGTATAATCTGAATAATTATAATAAAATCGTGAATCAGAGGAATAAGCTGTTAAAGGATTTGTATTTTCAACCTGGTCTAAAGGAAACTTTGTCTATATGGGATTCCCAGCTTGTTTCCTATGGAAGTAAAATTATTGAAAGAAGAATTTCTTTTGTAAAACAGTTAAATGAGATTATTTATGATATACATAAGAAATTGTCGGGTGGAAAAGAAGAACTGGAAATCGTTTATGAACCGGATGTTTCTATGGAAGACTATGAGAGAAGTCTTACACTTAGTCAGGAACGTGATATTAAGCTTAAAATGACAAGCACAGGACCACACAGGGATGATTTTTCGTTTATTGTAAGGAAAATGGATTCCAATGAAACGGTAGATATTCGTAAATTTGGTTCTCAGGGACAACAAAGAACGGCAGCTCTTTCTTTAAAGCTGTCAGAAATTGAACTTGTAAAAAAGCTTACCAAGGATACACCGTTATTGCTTTTGGATGATGTCCTTTCTGAGCTTGACAGTAATAGACAGAATTACTTACTGAACAGTATTGGTGGTATTCAGACAATTATCACTTGTACCGGTTTGGAGGAATTTGTAAATAACCGCTTTGAAATCAATCGGATTTTCAAGGTTTCAAATGCAACGGTAACACAGGAAAACTAATTGGAGGTTAGAGTATGAGTGCTGAATACGGAGCAGATCAAATTCAGATATTGGAGGGGCTTGAAGCGGTAAGAAAAAGACCGGGTATGTATATCGGTAGCACATCTTCAAGAGGCTTGCATCATCTTGTTTATGAAATTGTAGATAATGCAGTAGATGAAGCTCTCGGAGGGTATTGCGATACCATTGATGTAACCATCAATCCAGACAATTCCATTACTGTTATTGATAATGGCCGTGGTATTCCTGTTGGTATCAATCATAAGGCCGGTATTCCTGCTGTTGAGGTTGTTTTTACGATTCTTCATGCCGGAGGAAAGTTTGGCGGTGGAGGATATAAGGTTTCCGGTGGTCTTCATGGTGTAGGTGCATCAGTTGTAAATGCACTTTCAAACTGGCTTGAAGTTGAGATTTGCAGTGAAGGAAAGATATATAAACAGCGTTATGAAAGAGGTCATGTCTGCTATCCTTTAAAGGTAGTTGGTGAATGTCCGATGGAAAAGACAGGAACAAAGGTTTCTTTCTTACCGGATGATACGATTTTTGAAGAAACGGTTTATGATTATCAGGTTTTGAAACAGCGTCTTCGTGAAATGGCATTCTTAACCAAAAATTTAAAGATTATTCTTCGTGATTTAAGACCAGAGGATGGTCCTGTTGAGAAGACCTTCCATTATGAGGGTGGTATCAGAGAATTCGTAACGTACCTGAATAAGAGTAAAACTCCTTTGTATGAAGATGTTTTATATTTTGAAGGAAAAAAAGATAATGTTTATGTAGAAGTTGCCATGCAGCATAATGATTCTTATACAGAAAGTGCATACAGCTTCGTAAATAATATTAATACACCGGAAGGTGGTACCCATTTAGCAGGTTTCCGTAATGCGATTACCAAGACTTTCAATGATTATGCCAGAAACTTTAAGCTTTTAAAGGATAGTGAAGCTAATTTAAGCGGTGATGATATCCGTGAAGGTCTGACGGCTATTGTTTCCATTAAGATTGAAGATCCTCAGTTTGAGGGACAGACGAAGCAGAAGCTTGGCAACTCTGAGGCACGTGGTGCAGTAGACAGTATTGTCAGTGAACAGCTTACTTATTATCTGGAGCAGAATCCGTCTGTTGCAAAGCAGATTTGTGAAAAGTCCATTCTTGCCCAAAGAGCAAGAGAGGCGGCAAGAAAGGCAAGAGATTTAACAAGAAGAAAGACTGCCTTAGAGGGAATGGCACTTCCCGGAAAGCTGGCAGACTGTTCTGATAAAGATCCAAAGAACTGCGAGATCTTCATCGTAGAGGGAGATAGTGCGGGTGGTAGTGCAAAAACCGCAAGAAGCCGTGCAACACAGGCAATTCTTCCACTTCGTGGTAAGATTTTGAACGTAGAAAAAGCAAGACTTGACAGAATCTACAGTAATGCGGAAATCAAGGCAATGATCACGGCATTTGGTACCGGAATTCATGATGATTTTGATATTTCCAAGCTTCGTTATGATAAGATTATTATTATGACAGATGCCGACGTTGATGGTGCACATATTGCAACACTGATGTTAACCTTCCTGTATCGTTTTATGCCGGAGCTGATTAAGCAGGGACATGTATATCTGGCTCAGCCACCTCTTTATAAGCTTGAAAAGAATAAGAAGACATGGTATGCGTATTCTGATGAAGAGCTTGCAAAGATTCTGGATGAGGTTGGACGTGACCAGAATAATAAGATTCAGCGATATAAAGGACTTGGTGAGATGGATGCAGAACAGCTTTGGGACACTACTATGGATCCGGAGAAACGTATTCTGCTTCGTGTAGCGATGAATGAAGAAGCAGAGTCTGAAATCGATCTTACCTTTACAACTCTGATGGGTGATAAGGTAGAGCCAAGACGTGAATTCATCGAGGCTAACGCTAAATTTGTTAAAAACCTAGATATTTAAAGAAAGGCATGGAAAAGTTTAATGGATGATACAATTTTCGACAAAATACAAGAGGTCGATCTACAAAAAACCATGGAAAGCTCATACATAGACTATGCCATGAGTGTTATCGCTTCTCGTGCTTTGCCTGATGTAAGAGACGGTTTAAAGCCGGTACAGAGAAGAGTTTTATATTCCATGATCGAGTTGAACAACGGTCCGGATAAGCCTCATAGAAAGAGTGCCCGTATCGTCGGTGATACCATGGGTAAATATCACCCTCACGGTGACAGTTCTATCTATGGAGCATTAGTTAACATGGCTCAGGAATGGAGCTTCCGTTATCCATTAGTTGACGGTCATGGAAATTTTGGTTCTGTCGATGGTGACGGTGCGGCTGCCATGCGATATACAGAAGCAAGATTAAGTAAAATTTCCATGGAGCTTCTTGCTGATATTAATAAAAATACCGTTGACTTTGTACCAAACTTTGATGAAACGGAGAAAGAGCCGACAGTTTTACCAAGCCGTTATCCGAATCTGTTGGTAAATGGAACAACAGGTATTGCCGTTGGAATGGCTACCAATATTCCACCTCATAATCTCAAAGAGGTTATTCAGGCTGTCGTTAAAATGATCGATAATAAGGTTATAGAGGATAGAGATACCGAGGTAGATGAGCTTCTGTCAATTGTAAAGGGACCTGATTTCCCGACTGGTGGTATGATTCTTGGTACAAGAGGCGTAGAAGAGGCATATCGTACAGGAAGAGGTAAGATAAAGGTTCGTGGTGTTACCAATATTGAAACTATGTCAAATGGTAAGAGCAGAATTATTGTTTCAGAACTTCCTTATATGGTAAATAAAGCAAGATTGATTGAAAAAATTGCTGATTTGGTGAAGGAAAAGAGGATTGACGGTATTACCGACCTTCGTGATGAGTCTAACCGTGAAGGTATGCGTATTGTTATTGAGCTTCGTAAGGATGTAAATGCAAATGTCATTATGAACCAGCTCTATAAGCACACACAGATTCAGGACAGCTTTGGCGTAATCATGCTTGCACTTGTAAATGGTGAACCAAAGGTCATGAATTTGAAGGATATTCTGTTTAATTATATTCTTCATCAGGAAGATGTTGTTACCAGAAGAACCCAGTATGATTTGAATAAAGCAGAAGAAAGAGATCATATCTTACAGGGCTTATTGATTGCTCTTGATAATATTGATGAAGTTATCAGTATTATTAGAAGCAGTGCTAATACTCCGGTAGCCAAGGATCGCTTAATTGAAAGATTCGGGTTAACTGATGTACAGGCTCAGGCAATTGTAGATATGCGTCTTCGTGCTCTGACAGGCTTGGAAAGAGAGAAGTTAGAACAGGAGCATGTTGAGCTGCTGAAGAAAATTGAAGAGTATAAGGCTATTTTGGGTGATAAGAAATTATTACTTGGTGTAATCAGAACTGAAATTCTTGAAATTTCTGATAAGTTCGGTGATGACAGAAGAACAAAATTTGGCTATGATGAAGATGATATCGAGGATGAGGATCTGATTCCTCGCCAAAATACGGTTATTGCAATGACAAGTCTTGGTTATATCAAGAGAATGACAGTTGATAATTTCAAGACCCAGAATCGTGGTGGACGTGGTATTAAGGGAATGTCTACAATAGATGATGATTATATTGAAGACTTATTAATGACCAGTACACATAATTATCTGATGTTCTTTACAAATTTAGGCAGGGTATATCGATTAAAGGCTTATGAGATTCCGGAAGCAGGAAGAACTGCAAGAGGAACAGCTATTGTAAATCTCTTACAGTTAAATCCGGGAGAAAAGATTTCAGCTATGATACCGATTACAAGCTATGAAGATGGTAAAAATCTCTTTATGATCACGAAGAAGGGTATTGCGAAAAAGACGCCGGTTATGGAATTTATGAACGTAAGAAAGACCGGACTTGCAGCTATTAATCTTCGTGAGGATGATGAGCTGATTGAAGTTAAGACAACAGATAAAGATAACGAAATCTTCCTGGTAACAAAGTATGGCATGTGTATTCGTTTCAAGGAAACAGATGTCCGTGCCATGGGTAGAACCGCTATGGGCGTTATTGGTATGAATCTTGATGATGGTGATGAAATAATCGGTATGCAGATTGATACACAGGGTGATTCTTTGTTAATCGTTTCTGAAAAAGGAATGGGCAAGAGAACAGAGCTTAGCGAATTTACCGTACAGAAGCGTGGCGGTAAGGGTGTTAAGTGCTATAAGATCACTGAGAAGACAGGTAATGTCATTGGCGTGAAAGCAGTAACGGATGATCATGAGATTATGATGATTACCACAGAAGGTGTTATTATCCAGATTGGTATGGATGGAATATCCATGATTGGACGTAATACTTCCGGTGTAAAGATGATTAATCTGGATTCCGGTGTAACGGTTGCTAAGATTGCAAAAGTACGTGAGAAGATTTCTGATGGCACACAGGAATTTGATGACGTAGATGAAGCAGCGGAAAAAGTAGCTTCTGAGGAAGAAGAAGAGAATCTGATTTTCCCGACAGAAGAATCAGAGGAAGATAACCAATAAAAATAATTTGAATTCACAGAAGGCTGGTTTTATTTAACCTTCTGTGATTTTTTTATAAAGATATGCATTTCCAATCTTTCCAACTCGTTTTACAGTACCGGTTTCTAACAGGATGTTGAGTCCGGTAGAAGCAAAATTTTGTGAAATATGGGCACATTTGGCATAATCTTTTGTGGTAAAGTGTTCGGGTAAAGTATCTGGGAGAAATTTTGCATAATCCTCCATAGTATCAATCCGAAGCTCATCATAGATATCAACAGGAGTTCCATCCATTCGGGAGGAACCCTTTTTCTTATCCCGGCTCCATCCATTTAAGTATCTTGTTTCTTCTACATCAATCAGAGAAATAATAAAATGCAGCCTTGGATTGGTTAAGAACATCTTAATCCGGTAAAGTTCGGGAATGATCTGATAAAAACAGCCTGTTTTTGGGGATTTTCTTTTTTTGGAAAGCTCACCTGTTTCCATATCAAGCCATGAAAGCCATTTTATATGTGCAACAGGATAGATAATTGTCACATCATGTTCCTGTAAGAAAAATGCAAGCTTACTTCTCAGCGTATTAAAATTTCTGGTCTGTACCTCAAAAATTTCTCCATCGATACAAATGTCTGCAACATAAGAGCCTATCTTTATTTCATGATAGGCAGGATTTGGTGCATAATAGTATTTTAGTACAGAATGTATCGTTTTTTCACGTAACGTACCAATACCATTTTGCCCTTGCAGACTGCCAACCATGCGGTAGCATGCCTCAGAGAAAAGGGTATGGTCTATTGTAGAGGAAAGAGTTTCTATTTCTTTTAATTTTGATGTATTTTTCATAATAATGGTTTCTTTCTAAATGTTCAGATAACATTATCATAACAGAAACAGGAGCATTCTGATATGAATATATGAAAAGATTTCAGAATTTTTTATATTTATTTCATTGATTTCTTTTTGAATTTGCATAACAATAATAAAAAGATATGCATTTTTGTTAGGTAAGTAAAGTATCATGAGTGGAGAAGGAATATGTTTGGATATGTAACAGTCAATCAGAAAGAATTGAAGTTTAAGGAGTTTGATATATATCATGCATATTATTGTGGTTTGTGTCGTATGCTTGGAAAAAAGTATGGATTAACAGGACGATTTTCCCTAACCTATGACTGTACTTTTTTAATTCTGTTTTTATCCGGTCTGTATGAGCCGGATGAGGAACAGCTTAAGGAAAAATGTCCTCTCCATATGATAAAAGGTACCTGTATGAAAAATAATATTTTCACAGAATATGCGGCTGACATGACCATTCTTTTAGGATATTATAAGTGTATGGATGACTGGAAGGATGAGAAGAAATCTTCTCGTTATCTGTATGCGAAGCTGATTGAGAAGGGCTATCAGCAGATTCTTTTAAAATATCCTGAAAAATGTAAGACGATAGGTATTCTATTCGATAAAATATCTGCATGTGAGTCAGCTAAGGAAGAAAATCTTGATAAGGTCTCCGGTCTCTTTGGAGAAGTATTAGCAGAAATTTTTACTTATAAGCATGATGAATGGGAAGAGGAAATCCGTCGTATGGCATTCTTTCTTGGAAAGTTCGTGTATTTAATGGATGCCTATGAGGATTTGGAGAAGGATAAGAAAAACGGAAATTATAATCCTTTTGCTTTTGTAGAAAAAAACGAAGGATTTGAAGAAAAGTGCAGAAGTATTCTGTCTATGATGATGGCGGAATGCTCTAGGGAATTTGAAAAATTACCAATTATCAGAAATGTTGAAATATTACGTAATATTATCTATTCCGGCGTTTGGTGCCGATACGAAAGATTACAGGTAAAGAAAAAAGAGGAGTAAAAAATGAGTGATCCCTATAAGGTGCTTGGTGTGAGCCGGGGAGCAACGGATGAGGAGATTAAAAAGGCATATCGTGCGTTAAGCCGTAAGTATCATCCGGATGCCAATATCAATAACCCGAACAAAGCAGAGGCAGAAGAACGGTTTAAGGAAATACAGCAGGCATACAATCAGATTATGAAGGAAAAGGAGCAAGGCTATGGACAGGAAGATTATGGGTTCGGTGGCTTTGGCGGTTTTTCAGGTTATGGAAGCAGTAGGGCAGAAAATGTAGATGACGATTCCAGATATTTTCAGGCTGCAGCTAATTATATCCGAAGCAGTCATTATCATGAAGCTTTGAATGTATTATCTAATATCAGAGATAAAAATGCAAAATGGTATTATTACAGTGCAATTGCTAATCGAGGGCTTGGCAATCAGGTTATGGCTATGGAACATGCAAGAACAGCGGTTAATATGGAGCCAAATAATTTAGAATATCGACAGCTGTTAAATAGTCTGCAAAATGGAACAGAGTGGTATGGTTCCAGACAGGCAGAATATGGTTATGATATGTTTGGCGGAGGTAATATGTGTCTTAGACTTTGCCTTTTGAATATGTTTTGTAATATCTGCTGCGGAGGAGGCGGCTTCTGCTGTGGCAGTCCTTATAGATATTAGGTAACTGATACATGAGGTGGGAAAATGGGTATTATCAGAAGTAAGTATTATGGCATTATTAGAGGTGTGACAGTTGGAATCGCTTTTTTACTTCAGATTGTTACTATGGTCTTGCTGTCCCTTTATTTGATAAAAGGTTTCTTTGTTGTTTATCTTTTGCTGGAGGTTATCAGTGTCATAACAGTATTTGCGTTGGTAAATAATGCAGAATCTTATAAGCTTAGCTGGATATTGATTATTCTTTTATTGCCGGTCTCCGGATTGTTTTTGTATTTTATGTGGGGCAGAAAGAGAAAGAATGCAAAGGATTATCGAATTTTTCGTGAAACAGAAGAGGATACAGCAAAGTATCTTGTTCAAAATGAGGAAGTAGCAGAGGATATTAGTAAACAGCATCCAAACAAGGTACAGATTAGCAGATATCTTCGTAAAAAGGGTTTTCCAATTTATAATAACACACAGGTGACTTATTATCCTGTCGGAGAAGAGATGGTAGATGCCATAATCAAGGATTTGAAAAAGGCAAAGAAATTTATCTTCATGGAGTACTTTATTGTTTCAGACGGGAAGGTCTGGAAGGATATTTTAGAGGTATTAACGCAAAAGGTACAGGAGGGTGTGGATGTCAGGCTGCTCTTTGACGATTTTGGAACCCTGATTATTAATACACATCATTTTAAAGAGGATATTGCTGCCAGGGGAATAAAGATGAGTATCTTTAATCCGATTCACAGAAATGTTGCAAGACTATCTTTTAATTATCGCAATCATCAAAAGATTACGGTGGTAGATGGCAATGTTGGGTTTACGGGAGGTATTAATCTTGCAGATGAATATGCAAATTATATTGTAAGATTTGGACACTGGAAAGATACAGGAGTTCGTCTGTATGGTGAGGGTGTATGGAGTCTTACTTGTATGTTTCTTGAGATGTGGAGAATCTGTAACGAAAAGGAAACATTTATCTATGATCATTACAGACCATATATTGCAGTGAAAGAAGACGGTTATGTACAGCCTTTTGGTGGTGGACCGCATAGAAATCCGGATAATCCGACAGAAGGTGCTTATACCCGAATGATCAATAAGGCAAGGGATTATATTTATATTACGACTCCGTATCTAGTATTGGATCAGGCAATGCTCAATGACTTGATTAATGCAGCAGGAAGTGGTGTGGATGTCAGAATTATTGTACCTGCGATTCCGGATAAATGGTATGTATACATGGTAAATGTATATAATTACGGAAAGCTTATGGAAGCAGGTGTTAGAATTTTTGAATATACACCTGGATTTATCCATGCAAAGAATGTAATCGCAGATGATGAATGTGCAATCTGTGGAACGATTAATACAGATTATAGAAGTTTTTATCTACATTATGAGTGTGGTGTATTCTTAAGTGAGATTCAGGCAGTTATTGATATGAAGGAAGATTTCTTGAAGACACAAAAGCTAAGCCGGGAAATGGATTTGGAAACATGGTCAAAGCGCCCACTTACGCAAAAGATAGTTCAATGGGTATTAAAAATATTATCACCATTATTATAGAGAAAGGATGATGGGCTATGAGAGAAAAAATAGCAAGATTTATGCAGGGAAGGTACGGTGTGGATGAATTAGGAAGGTTTATGACAGGAGCATCTCTTGTTATATTGATTCTTGAATTATTTACCGGATGGTATTTCCTTACTTTAGTTTTCTGGGCTATTTTCATTATCGTATATTACAGAATATTCAGTCGTGATTATGGAAAAAGACAACAGGAAAATCAGAAATTCCTGAATGCAAGATATAGGTTGAATGCAAAATGGTATCAGGTAAAAAATTATCACATATACAAATGTCCAAACTGTAAGCAGAAAATCCGTATTCCCAGAGGAAAAGGAAAGATAATGGTGAGATGCCCGAAATGTAATACAGAATTTCAAAAGAGAAGTTAAAAAGGTTCAGTCCATGCGGACTGAACCTTTGTCTTACTTCCATGATTATCCAACAACTTTCCTTACTGCTTCAAGAACACGTTCTGCCTGGAATGGCTTAACAATAAAATCTTTTGCACCTGATTGAATTGCTTCAATAACCATTGCCTGCTGTCCCATGGCAGAACACATGATAACCTGAGCATTTGGATCATTTCCCTTAATTGCCTTTAATGCCTGAATACCATCCATTTCCGGCATGGTAATGTCCATTAAAACAAGATCCGGTTTTACTTCATTGTATTTATCTACTGCAATTTTCCCATTTTCTGCTTCAGCAGCAATGGTATAACCATTCTTCGTTAAGATATCCTTAATCATCATTCTCATAAATGCCGCATCATCGACAATTAATATATTCTTTGCCATATTCTATTTCCTCCTCTGGAATAATTTGTAAATGGAATGTGCTAAATCAAATGGGTACAACTGCATAATCGTACTATCAATCAGTGTACCGATTTTCATTTTGAATTTAATCTTTACAAATAGGTCATCAGGTATATCGTCAGGAAAACGAAAATCTTTAATTATGATTGATTGAACCTGTGGTGGTGAAATTTCGATTTTATGATCAAATAGCTTACTCATTGCGGTAGCTGAATTAGCTGTCATTTGATTCATTGCTTCTGCAACTGCACTTAAATGTAAATCCGTAATTTCACTCGTTGCATATGATCCTGATCCATCGTTTCCCATCATTAAGTCTGTAATGATTTTGGCATCTTCATCCTTAAGGGCAAGAATATTGTTACCAAATAGTCCCTGAATGTATTGCACTCTGACAATAACACAAGACCTTTCATAATCATTTAGAATTTCATCCTTGTGAACAAGAGAAACAACAGGAGTGGTAATGGTTACGGGCTGTCCTAACATTAAATTCAGGGCAGTGGCAGAAGAACCAATAGAAATATTGGCTATTTCACCAATTACATCTGCTTCTTCTTTTGAAAAATAATCCATAGTGGGGCAACTCCTTTTTTCGCAAAAAATGTTTTACGCAATTACTTATAGATATTTTACAATTAAATTCAGTTTTTGTCTATAAAAGAGTGATAATTTCATAATAAAAATATTATTTGTATTACATAACATATACAAATAATAAAACTAAGAAAGAAATTATAAAAACGTGTTTGCATTATTTACATAAATGTAGTATAACATATCATGGAGTCGGACGCCGTTATCGGAAGCTGATTTCAAGTAATGATATAATGGTTTGTAACTATGAAGGTATTCAATAGTTACAATATTTAAGAAGAATTGGAGTACAAAATGAGAGAGAATGAATTAGAAAAGGTATTGAAAGAGCATGGACAGGAACACATCTGGGAGGCGTATCAGAAACTGGATGAAGCAGGAAAGGAAAAGCTTGCTTCACAGATTGAGAAAGTAGACTGGTCTATGGTTGCCATGGCAGGTCATGAAGAGCTTGCACAGGAGAGAGGTAAGCTTGAGCCATTATCAGCATTAGAGGTTTCTGAGATTGAAAAGAATAAAGATACATACGAAGCCAAAGGCTTAGAAGCAATCAAAGCAGGTAAGGTTGGTGCTGTTTTACTTGCAGGCGGACAGGGAACAAGACTTGGTTCAGATGGTCCTAAGGGTAAGTATAATATTGGTCTTACTAAGGATGTATATATTTTTGAGAGACTGATTCGTAATTTACAGGATGTGACAGACAAGGCAGGCTGCTTTGTACCTTTATACATCATGACAAGTGACAAGAATAATGATGAAACAATTGCTTTCTTTGAAGAGAAGAATTACTTTGGATATCCGAAGGAATATGTAAAGTTCTTCAAGCAGGAAATGGCTCCTTCTACGGATTATGATGGAAAGCTTTTAATGGAAGAAAAGGATTCCTTATCACTTTCTCCAAACGGAAACGGTGGCTGGTTCTATTCCATGGTTGTTACCGGTGTCATTGAAGATGTACGTGCAAGAGGAATTGAATGGATTAATATCTTTGCAGTTGATAATGTATTGCAAAGAATTGCTGATCCTGTATTTATTGGTGCAACACTTGATTCCGGTCGTGTCAGTGGTGCAAAGGTAGTAAGAAAGGCAGATCCGAATGAGAAGGTTGGTGTTCTTTGTCTTGAGGATGGAAGACCTTCTATCGTTGAGTATTATGAAATGACTGAGGAAATCATAAATTCCAGAGAGCCGAATGGTGATTTATCTTATAATTTTGGTGTTATTCTCAATTACTTATTCCGTGTTGATAAGTTGGAAGAGATTCAGGATGCAAAGATGCCTGTTCATGTTGTGGAAAAGAAGATCCCATATATGGATGCAGAAGGAAATTATCATAAACCGGAGACACCAAACGGATATAAGTTCGAGCTTCTTGTTCTTGATATGATTCATTTATTAGATAACTGCTTATCCTTTGAAGTTGTTAGAAATAAAGAGTTTGCACCTATTAAGAATAAGACAGGTGTTGATTCGGTAGAAAGTGCACGTGCATTATTACAGGAAAATGGTGTAACATTATAAAAAAACTTAGGCGGAATCCAAGGAGATTCCGCTTTTATATGTGATAGAAAAAATGCCGGAGGAAAGGGGAATTTGCGTGATTAAGAATGTGATCTTTGATATTGGAAATGTACTTGTTGACTTTCGTTGGAGAGAGCTGATGAATGAGTTAAAGCTGACAAAAGAAGACAAGGATAGATTTGAGGTTTATGTTTTTGGAAGTAAATGGTGGCATGAACTGGATCATGGGACTATGGATGAGGAAGAGGTAGTCAAACATTTAAGAGAGGACAATGCAGAATATCGTGAGGCATTTGATCTTGTATGGGAAAATAGGGATAAGCTTGTAAGGCCATATGAATATGCCGTTCCCTGGATTAAGAGTTTAAAGGAAAAGGGATATCGTGTATATTTATTATCCAATTATCCCGAGAAGCTTTTTACCATGCATGCCAAGAATGGTTCGTTTCCTTTTTTAGAGCTGGTGGATGGTAAGGTTGTTTCTGCCTTTGTTAAAAAAATAAAGCCGGATGCAGATATCTATGAATGTCTGATGAACCAATATGGTTTGAATGCAAAGGAATGTGTATTTATTGATGACAGGGAAGAGAATGTGCAAGGTGCAAAAAATGTCGGTATGTATGGAATCTGTTTAAGAAGCTATGAACAGGCAAATACAGAGCTGGAAGGATTACTAAAAAGTCTGGCACATCCTACCATAGATGTGGATAAGATTACGGCATTGGTTCATACAACGGATAAGATTATTTTTGATGATGATGCTGTTTCCAGTATTCATGTTAAAGGTGCTGCTGATTACGTAACAAAAGTAGATATCGAAGTTCAGAATTTTCTTCAAAGAGAGCTTGCAAAATTATATCCTGAGATTGGTTTTCTTGCAGAGGAGCAGGAAAGATTTGAGGCAGATAGGACGAAGTCTTATTGGATTTTAGACCCGATTGATGGAACGACAAATCTGATTCACCACTATAATATGAGTGCTGTTTCCCTTGGTCTATATGAAAAAGGAAGCATTACCTTTGGTATGGTATATAATCCATTTACCAAGGAGACCTTTATGGCAGTGGAAGGAATGGGGGCGTATCTGAATGGAAAAAAGATTCAGACAGGCACGTGTAATTCTTTAAAGGATGCAGTAATATCATATGGTTCTTCACCTTATGATAAGGATAGGGCACATGAATTGTTTGGATTATTTGAAAAAATCTTTTTACATTGTGCCGATTTTCGAAGAAATGGTTCTGCAGCACTTGATTTGTGCTATGTGGCATGTGGAAGGCAGGAAGCCTATTTAGAACAGAATCTGAAACCATGGGACTATGCAGCAGGAGCTTTGATTGTGAAGGAAGCAGGAGGTTGTGTCGGAACATGGAAGGAAGGGGAACCAATCTCTTTCCTTGAAAATAGTGATATTATTGCGACAAATGGTTATGTGGAAGAGGCTTTACGTGCACTTATGCATGAAGCCTAGATGAAAAAGGTACTCCTAAAATAATAGGAGTAAGGTTTAATTCATTTCCTAATAAATCAAGATTGATGGTGATAGCAGAGCCATCAGGATTTTCATAATATTCTTCTGTCAATCTTGTACAGCCAAGAATGGCAGTATTAATTTGCTGTGTTTTTATCGTAAAGAATTCTTCCGGCAACGTAATCTGTAAATATATATCATCTTTTTTGAAACTATTGATGCCTCAGGATTTGTGTTCCATAAAAGGTTGTCTTTTTCTTTTGCAAAAGCTTTTGCACCGTTGAAATAGGCATTTCCATTGATATATGCCGGTTGCTTTACCTTTTCAAAGAGTTGTACATCACCATGACCATAAGTCAGTACT
>JALEWA010000171.1 GCA_022788085.1 Lachnospiraceae bacterium | reverse complement strand
ATATATTAGGAGGACAAAGTATGAAAAAGAAATTAGTAGCTTTATTTCTTGCAACAACTATGGTTACCGGTCTTGTAGGCTGTGGTGGATCCGGATCAGCAAGTACAGACAGTACGACAAAGGATTCTACAGCAACAACTGAGAAAAAAGAAAGCAGTGATTCTGCTTCAACCGATGCATCTGCTATTGATACATCTGAGCATGTTGTTATTACGTATATGACAACAGGTGATAAACCAAGTGGAACCAAGGAAGCCTTGGATGACATGCTTGCAGAGCTGAATAAGATATTAACAGAAAAGGTAAATGCTGAGATCCAGCCATATTTCATTGAATGGACAGATTATCTTTCCAATTACAACCTGACTCTGGCACAGATGGATGGTACTGTAGACTTAGTAGGTACGGCTTCTGACTGGTTGGATGCGTGGCCAAATGCAAAAAATGGTGCTTTTCTGGAATTATCAGAAGACATGTTAAAGACTTATGCACCACAGACTTGGGCAAGCGTTTCACAGGAGCATTGGGATCTGTGTAAGTATAATGGAGAAATCTATCTGATTCCTGAGGACAACTATGCACAATGGACAAATCACGGATTTATCTATCGTTTAGATTGGGCAAAGGAGGCAGGGCTTGCAGATGGAGTACATAGCTGGGAAGATATGACTACTTACTTTAAGTATGTAAAGGAAGCTTATCCTGATATTATTCCTTGGGATTCCGACGGAACACAGTATGCACAGATGGCAAGTGGCTGGATTGCATCCCATACCAATTATGTTCCAATCGATGGACTTTCAACAGGCGGTTTATGGGGTGGAACAAAGGATGATTTATATACCATTACAACACCTTTTATGACAGAAACTGATTCTCTTGTAGAATATGCTAAGATGATGAAGGAATGGAATGAAACAGGTGTATGGAAGACAGACGTATTGAACAATACAGCATCTTCTAACCGTGACGATTATAGAATTGGCCGTGTTGCAGCAGAACAGCATCATACACAGACATGGACAGATCTTTGCAGCGCAACATCAGCAAATACTATTTATCAGAATGATTCGGATGCAGAAAGCGGCTTCTTCTACTTTGGTGAAGAGACACAGAACGTAGTAGCATTATCTATTACTCATGGTGCTATGGCAATTTCCGCAGGAAGCAAGAATCCGGAAAGAGCATTAATGGTATATGATTTAATCAGAAATGATCCGGAATGCTATAAGCTCTTCTGCTATGGTATTGAAGGCGTTTCCTATGAAATCAATGAAGAAGGACTTCGTACAACACCGGAAGGCTACAACAATGATACCCAGAATATCAATGGTACAACAAACTACTGGTGGGGACGTAACGATGACCTTGAAATCAAGGATGCAACGAAAAACTGGGATGCAATTGATAAGATGTATGCAGAATATGACAAGATTAAGATTGATTATCCTTATGGACAGTTTGTTCCGGAAGTAGATAATATTCAGTCATATATCAACAACTGTAATGAGACACATAACAACTATATGAAGCAGATTTCCTTTGGCCTGTATCAGGGAACAGCAGAAGAAATCGTAGCAGAGTATCAGCAGGCTATGAAGACTGCAGGTATTGACGAAGTTACAGCTGAATTACAGAGACAGTTCGACGAATTATATAAATAATCCTGAGGGGCTTTTGCCCCTGCAGGATGGAGGAAGAGATGGGACAATTTGAAATCAAAGATAATTTCTATCTGAATGGAGAGCCGTTTCAGGTAATATCGGGAAGTATTCATTACTTTCGCGTTGTTCCCGAATACTGGCGTGACCGGTTGGAAAAATTGAAGGCTATGGGCTGTAACACCGTCGAGACCTATATTCCATGGAATGCCCATGAACCGAAAAAAGGAGAATTCTGTTTCGAGGGAAGGCTTGATTTAGTAAGGTTTGTAAAGCTTGCCCAGGAGCTAGGTCTGTATGTGATTCTTCGCCCATCTCCCTATATCTGTGCAGAGTGGGAATTCGGTGGATTGCCTGCGTGGCTTTTACAGGAGGATAACATGCGTCTTCGAGCCTGTTATGAGCCATTCTTAAAGCATATCAGAGATTATTATGACGTGCTGTTTCCTATGATAACACCACTTCAGATTACACAGGGCGGATCAGTTATCATGATGCAGGTGGAAAATGAATATGGCTATTATGGTGATGACACCCGTTACCTGGAGGCCATGCGCGATATCATGCTGGAGCGTGGCGCAGAGGTACCTCTTATAACATCTGATGGGCCGTTTGAAGAGTCTTTAAGCTGTGGACAGCTGGAAGGCACTCATGTAACAGGTAACTTTGGTTCCAGAACAAAAGAGCGCTTTGAGGTTCTAAGCAGGTATACAAATGGCGGACCACTTATGTGTGCCGAATTCTGGGTTGGCTGGTTTGACCACTGGGGCAATGGTGGTCATATGAAGGGAAATCCGGAAAGTGCGCAGGATTTGGATGATATGCTTGCTATGGGACATGTAAATATTTATATGTTTGAAGGCGGGACAAATTTTGGCTTTATGAACGGATCAAATTATTATGATGAGCTGACTCCGGATGTTACCTCTTATGATTATGATGCTCTTTTGACAGAGGCAGGTGATTTTACACAGAAGTACTATGATTTCCAGAAGGTGATTAGCAAGTACAGAGAGCTTCCCAAAGTAGAGCTTTCTACAAAGATTGTGAAAAAGGCTTATGGTGAGGTGGTGGCTTTTGAGCGTGTCAGTTTATTGGAAGCAATAGAGGATATCTCGAAGCCTGTTGTGGATACTTTCCCAATCTGTATGGAGAAATGTGGACAAAATTATGGATACATCTTATACCATTCACCATTGCAGAAGGAAAAGAATATAGAACGTATCCGTCTGTGGGGTGCAAATGACAGGGCAAATATCTTTGTCGATAAAAAGCCATTAGTTACCTTATATGACAGAGAGCTTACCGGAGAATACAATGTGCTTACACAATCGGTAAAAAAGGCAGAGGATGTGAATGGAAAGCAAACATCCAAAGAGCCAAAAGCAGAGCCTTTCACTTTTCCGGTGGGGGCGCCACTTGACATTCTTGTTGAAAATATGGGGCGCGTGAACTTTGGACCTATGATGGAGCATCAGAGAAAGGGAATAGAGGACTGTGTGCAGATTAACGGACACATGCATTATAACTGGACAATGTATCCGTTGCCGCTTGATAACCTCGAAAAACTTGATTTTTCCAAAGGTTATACAGAAGGCATGCCATCCTTTTACCGTTTTGAATTAATGGTAGAAGAGCTTGGTGATACTTTTTTAGAGCTGCCTGGATGGGGTAAGGGTTGTGTTTTTCTAAATGGATTCAATCTCGGAAGATTCTGGGAAATCGGACCACAAAAGAGACTTTATATTCCGGCACCCTTATTAAAGCAGGGAAAAAATGAAATTATTGTGTTTGAAACAGAAGGAAAATCCAGTGGAAGAATTGTATTCCGGGATGAACCGGACATAGGATAGAAAAAGGGGCGGTTGAAGATTCAGCCGTCCTTTTTCTTGCATACTTTCCTAAAAAGGAGTATGGTAGAAATGCCATTTAAAAAGTATGTAGATAAGGAGCCTATGATGGAAAACTTGATATTTAGTTTGAATGCAACGATTCCGATTTTTCTGGTTATGGTTGCAGGGTATATATTCCGAAGGATAAACCTGGTGGATGAAGGTTTTGTAAAGACGTTGAATTCCTTTAATTATAAGGTAACGCTCCCTGTTTTACTGGTTACAGATATTGCAGAGGCTGATTTTTATGCAGTGTGGGATACAAAGTTTGTTTTCTTTTGCTTCGGCGTAACCTTACTTTGTATTCTTGTGATTTCGCTACTGGCCAAGCTTTTCTTAAAGGATAAAACGATTATGGGTGAATTTATTCAGGCATCCTATCGTGGAAGTGCAGCAGTTCTTGGAGTAGCATTTATTCAGAATATTTATGGTTCCAGTTCCATTGCCCCATTAATGATACTGGCAACGGTGCCTCTATATAACGTAGCTGCTGTTATGATTTTATCATTTACGGCACCGGGAAGCACAGGGCTTGATAAAGAGAATCTGAAGAAATCCTTAAAAGGAATCGCAACAAATCCAATTATCCTTGGTATTTTTTTTGGTATGATTATTTCTGTTGCAAGAATTGAATTGCCATTTATTATTAATAAGACTTTACATAATTTTTCGGTGCTTGCGACACCACTTGCCCTGATTGGACTTGGTGCAGGTTTTGAGGGAAGAAAGGCACTGGCAAAGATTAAGCCTACCTTAATCAGTTCTTTGTGTAAGCTTTTCGTAATGCCGGCAATCTTTCTGCCGATTGCTGCCATGATGGGATTTCGGAATGAGAAAATGGTAGCGATTCTGATTATGCTTGGAGCACCAACAACAGTAAGCTGTTATATTATGTCTAAAAATATGGGACATGAAGGTGTATTGTCATCAAGCTGTGTTGTTTCAACAACCTTCTTAAGCTCTGTTTTCATTACTTTATGGTTGTTTTTATTAAGACAATATGGATTGATTTAATGCCCTGAATATAAAAATACCCCGCCAATGTAAAAGGCGGGGTATTTTGTGTTATGCTTCCAGAAGTTCATCAATATTTGTAACAATTGATTGCAGGTTTTTCGTGATATCCGCATCAATCTGATATTGAAGAAGTTCATTTAAGATATTTCTTGCTCTTGTTGCATCGTAAGCTTCTAATGCCTGAAAGGCTTCCTGGAGCTGTTCGCCCCATTTCTTAAAAGTAATCTGGTTGCCATTCTGATCGGTAGCATGGTTTTTTAAACCGAGTGACTGTATATAATCTGTAAAGATGTCACAGGCTTCATCCAATTCAAAGGACAACTTTTCCCAATTTGCCTGCACAACCTCAAGATTACCGGCATAGGCTTCCATTTCATGGAAGAAAGCAGTATCAGTCAGATTTTTAAGGCCAAGAGCATTTGCCTTTACACGTAAGGCATGTGCTTTAGAGCCGTATTGTAGTAAAGAATCAGGTGTCATCAGATTAAACAGTTCATCTTCTTTCCGATGGCTTTCACCCACAAACGTAAGCATAAATTCATTATATTTATCAACATTGCCATTCATATTCTTTAACGCAGTATCGACATCAATGTCATTTTTGGCAAGATAACGCATTTTAATTTTACAATCGGTAATGAAGGTGTCAGGAAATTCCTGCATTTCATCAAAGGTTTGTTTTGCCTGAAATGCCATAATAGCAAGTTTCTGCTTCTTAAGAAGTAAAGAAGTGCGTTTCGTAATGGCAACAAAAAGCGGAAAGCCGGCACAATACAGTAAAATTCTTGGAAATAAATATAATGAGGCATAACCGGCAATTGGGAGCGTTAGATTGCGAACAACGTCTAATGCAGGAGGTGCTATCATATTATAATCCCATGCACCAACAAGTAAGGATAAGAAGTAAGAGGTAATAATTCCAAATAAACCTGCCAAAAAGGTGGCACTTGTAATTCTTCTACTGTAATACTGGCATGCAATCATCATTGGAAAAAGCCATGCAATTGCAACATAAGGAGATAAGGCTACAGAAAGAAGAAAAACAGAAGACAAACTACAGCCTAAAATACTGATTGTCAGTAATTTTATTTTTTGTGCATCCATAGTAATAGAATCGGATAGCTTAAAGACCTTATTTAGAACTGCCGGTAATAAAAGAAGCAGTATGGAAACAGGCATTAAAATATAAAATACCCAGGTTATCGTAGAAATGACATGTAACAGGCCAAGAAGCCAAATAAGTCCCGTCATACCTGCCATAAGCTCCATCCAAAGCAGTGCTGACTTATTGGTAATCTGTCTGTTCTCAAAAAGTATTCTGTTATAATCGTAATCCATTGTATCCCTCCGGTAGATATTACTTTCTCCTTCGTGATACTCCCCCCTGAATTAAGTCTGAATTTATTTTATCATAAGAACTATACATTGGAAAAGTCAAAAGGTGTGTTCTTTTAAGATAACAAAAACCTTGGAGTCGTTATGAAAACCAAGGTTTTATTATGTTGCTTATATATGTAGCTGACGTCTGAACTTCTGGATAAAGGTAAGTACACAGAAAAGAATGATGCTGTCAACCGGAAGCATGATGATATTTTTAATTACTCGTGGTGGAAGGATGGCAATAAAGCCTTTTCCATATAACATGGAAATCCATAAGGTGTTAAAGAAGCAGTTCACGATAAGCTTTACTAAGAATTCTGCTAAAACAATGCGCCATAGCTTTATCGGCTTTTTATAGAGAATCGATCCATAAATAACTCCTGCCAACATAGCATTGAAGGTAAATCCAAAGAAAAACGGACCATCCGGCTTGATAAGAAATTTTAAGATATCAAGCGCACCTCCAAAAATGCAGCCGATAACCGGTCCAAAGAGAAATTCTACGATTCTGTTTGGGATACCGGAAAAGCCGATTTTTAAGTATGGACCGATCTGGATGGAAGCCACGTAGCTTAAAACGATGGCAAGAGCTGCCATAAAGCCACAAATGACCATGTTGTGTGTGATTTTGAACTCCTTGATGGAATCCACATAAAGTTCCTTGATTTTTTGCATAAAAAAAGCCTCCTTTATGCAGCCTTCCTGTAACTACATAATGAAGACAAAAGAAAAAATCTTTGTTCAGCAAATATGTAGCAGCGGGATGCGAACCTTACACCGCAAGCTTACCTCTCCTTTGAGGATTGCTTTTCGTCCATATGACAACTCCCTGTTCATACGGCACTTAACGCATAACGTTCTACTCTGCAAATTGTGAGCCATCAAAAGATGGCGTTCATAAGTTACCTGTAAACCAAAATAGTAATGCTTTACAAGAGCAAAGTATACTAGATAGAGAGAGGATTGTAAAGGGGAAATTTGAAAACACTTTACAAACAAATGTTCTGCTGTTATACTATTTATTAGGACGAGATATAGGAGCATAATATTATGAACATACAACTGGAATGGTTAATTGGTATTCTTGCAGGGCTTTGTCTGCTGATTGGGGCGGGGCTTGTTTTATGCCGAAATTTTCGAAAGCACTATGCAGACAGGCAGCTTGACGAGATGGAAGGACTTGACTTTGAATATTATTGTGCGGAGCTTTTGAAAAGTCACGGATTCGTTGATGTTGAGGTAACACGAGGAAGCGGTGATTATGGTATTGACATATTGGCTGAGAAGGAGGGGGTAACTTACGCGATACAGTGTAAGCGGTATAATGGTCCTGTTGGTGTCAAAGCAATTCAGGAGGCATATGCCGGACGTGATTATTATGACAGGATGGTTGGCTGCGTGCTGACAAACCAGTACTTTACACAGCCTGCAGTTGAGGCGGCAAAAAAGCTTAAGATTCTTCTCTGGGACAGAGGATATCTGGAGAGTATGTTGGAGGAATAGGATGGACGCAGAAGAAACACTTTTTAAGAAGCGGCTTACAGAGCTTGCAAATAAAGCTTATACGAACAGTCAATATTTGTTTACAGGCTTTCTTTCAATGTCAGAGCTTGATATATATTATCAGATAGAACGTGAGATTTCCTATGTACCTGTAACGATGTTTGGTGGAACAAAGGATTGTGAGCGTGTTATGCTTCGTTTTGGGAGCGAGGAGCTTTGCGGTTATGAAGAGCCTTTTCCGATTACCTGCATTGAAATAGCACCAATGCTGGAAAAGTTCGGAGAGCTGTTGTCACACAGGGATTATCTGGGAGCATTGATGAACCTTGGTATTGAGAGAAGCATGTTAGGTGATATTATTATTGTGGAAAAGACAGCTTATTTATTTTGCACAGAGAAAATGGCACCATATATCCTGGACAACCTGGATCAGGTAAGACATACACATGTCAGGTGTAAAATAGCAGAGCATGTACCGGATAGCACCATTACCAAGATAGAACGGAAAAGCTGCCTTGTCAGTTCAGAGCGTGCAGATAGTGTGATAGCAAAGCTCTATAACATGTCAAGAAGCCAGGGGGTAGAGCTTTTTCGGGCGAAGAAGGTCTTTATAAACGGCAGGTTGAATGAGAATAATAGTGGAATGCTAAAGTCGGGAGACAGAGTATCTGTCAGAGGCTATGGCAAGTTTATTTATCAGGGAACAGCGTATGAGACGAAAAAAGGAAAGCTTTCTGTAGAGGTGGATGTGTATGTATAAAGTACACATCTTTTTTGATGATAGAAAACTTGTATAATGTAACGAAAAAATAGTAGAATTCTCTTCATTTTCCATAAGGTGATTGCTTTTATTATTCTATATTGCTATGCTATCTCATGCAATAAAGTTTTGCAAAATAATATGAAAAATATATTCTGTATACATGTTATGTAAAAGGAGAGAAACTATGGAAAATAAGTCTGTTTCCAGTATGACGGAAGGAAATCCTATCAAATTAATCTTAATGTTTACCATACCAATGCTTGTGGGTAATCTTTTTCAGCAGCTTTATAATATGGTGGATTCTATTATTGTTGGAAGATTTGTTGGTGCAAATGCACTTGCGGCAGTTGGAGCAACGGGCTCCATTAATTTTCTGTTCTTTTCTATGAGTTTTGGTATCTCGGCAGGCGTCGGAGTTGTCGTTTCGCAGGCTTTTGGTGCAGAGAAGCCGGATATGGTAGAAAGAGCAATTGCGAATGGACTTTATTTATTAGGAATTGTTTCAGCAATTGTCAGTGTTCTTGGTGTGGTATTTGCAAAACCAATTCTTCAGATGCTTCGTACACCGGAAGTTATTTTAAATGATGCCATTATTTATATGCAGGTATCCTGCGCAGGTATTCTTGCTATTGCAGCATATAATGGTGTAGCAGCTATACTGCGTGCATTAGGAGACTCAAAGACTCCTCTTTATTTTATGCTTGTTTCCTGCTTCATTAACATTGGCTTGGATCTTTTATTTGTATTACAATTTCATTGGTCAGTATTTGGTGTTGCTTTGGCAACGGTAATTGCCCAGCTTGTTGCAGCAGTTGGCTCCTTTATTTATGCGTGCTTTACCATTTCGTTCTTCCGGGTTAAGAAGGAGCATAGAGAGATTCGTATGGATATCGCAGGAAAATGCTTTCAGCTTGGACTACCAATTGCTTTGCAAAATTCCATGATTGCTATTTCCTGTATTTTTTTACAGAGAGTTGTAAATGGTTTTGGAGAAAGTGTAGTTGCGGCAAATACTGCGCTTGGGCGAATCGAACAGCTTGTGCAGCAGCCGTATGGTTCCTTGGGAGCAGCCATTACAACATATACAGGTCAGAATATTGGTGCCGGCAAGGTTGACCGTGTGAAGAAAGGTTATCGGGTTGGTTTTCTGTGTGTTGTGATTTTCAGCCTTATTATGTTGATACCGGGACAGTTTTTTGGTCGACAGATTGTGGGCATTTTTGTTCAGGATGAAGCTGTTATTTCGATTGGAGCCAAGGGACTTGCGATTACAAGCTGGTTCTATTTTTTCCTTGGTATGATATATGTTGCAAGAAGTGTGTTAAATGGTGCAGGAGATGCTGTCTATGCTATGATTAACGGATTGATGGAGGTTGCAGGACGTGTAGGCTTTGCTGTACCACTTACAATGATTCCATTTATCGGTATGTGGGGTGTTTTCCTCACAACAGGACTTACCTGGGCATTGACAGGAATCGTCAGTATGCATCGGTATAAAAAAGGTGAATGGGCGAAGAGAGTTATGGTATAGGATGGATTTCTAAGAGAAAAGAGGTATCTGCTTTCACGATACCTCTTTTTGAGTATTAGACAATTATTTCTTATCCTTATCTTTATCTTTCTTACCGGGAACCGGTTTAAAAAGAATCTTGCATACTAAGGCAAGACCACCAAAGATCAGAACTAATATTCCGGCCCATTCAAATAATGACATGGGTGCCAGATGGAATCTTGTTGTGTAAATGACAGAAGCAATGATAAGCAGAATACTGATACCAAGAAATAGCTTTCTGCCAAAGGATTCCGGCTTCATAAAAATAAGTATAACAGCAATGATGAAGGGGACGATTACAACTCCGGAATTAAGGTTTAAAAAGCCTAAGCGAATACCGGAGGAGAAAAAGCCGCTGGTTACACTTACGTTTATGGAAAACCAATACAGTCCAACAGCGAGCATGGCAATTCCACCCAGGAACTCTAATAATTCATTTTTTTCGTTTTTCATTGGTTTGACCTCTTACTTGTTTCTATATTAATTTCTGTCCACATTCTCCACAGAACTTAGCACCATTAGTAGGTGTGCCACAATTTGGACAAAACTTTGGAGGATTTCCGGTAGAGGAAGCAGGCTGTTGTTGTGTTGGCGCCTGCTGTGCCATATTATTGGACATGTTGTTAATCATCTGCTGTCCCATCATCATTCCCATCTGCATACTTGCCATATCCATTGCAACATTGCCGCCGCGGCCATTACTGTTTGACAAGGCATCTGTCATTGCCATCTGCTGATAACGGTTCATATCGCCCACCATAGCCTGGGAAGCGACCTTCGTCTGCATAGCCTGAATTTCCTGCGGATATGAGAAGTTTGAACAGTTGAATCCGGTTACGGTAAGACCAATCTTAATAAGCTCCATATCAAGATCCGTTTTAATTCCGTTGCTGATTTCGTGCGAATTAGCCTGAAGATTGAACATATCCTTGCCTTCTTTTGTAATCCACTTCATTAATAAAGGATCAAGAATTGAAATAACGTAATCTCTGATGTCATTTATCGTATAAATCTGTTTTACACCTGCTAAGGAATCAATTAATTGTAAGTAGTCATTTACTTTTACATCAAAGGTACCATATGCTCTGATTGGCATTCCACCCGGAAGTCCGGGAGCCGGAAGACTGATTACATTTTTCGTCCCCCATTTAATGTTGAAAATTTTGGTATTAACAAATAATACCTCAGCACGGATACCACTATTGAACCCAAATTTGAATCCCTTTAAGGTAGAGAGAAATGGGATAATATCGGATTCGATATCATAGCTTCCCTCATCTTTAAAGATACCTTCTACTTTACCATTATACATGAAGATAGCGTCTTGACCCTGTCTGATTACAAGACGGCTGTCCTTTTTAATTTCATTGTTTGCCCATTTCCAGAAGATAACATCGTCACGATATTCCTTCCATTCGACAACGTTTGCAAATTGATTACTGAATAAACCCATAATAACCTCATTTCTGCGAGAACGCCTTTATTTTCATTTATATTTGTTGCTTTACCATGAGTAGGTTATATTTGTTCTTGTTCGTGAAAATCCAAATGATCATCAACTGTTTGCGGTATATCATTTTGTTCATACATAGAGTCTATGTAGCAATACTCATAGGAAAAGCCAATATCTGTTTTGCCGGAATAACTGCTGTCATCCTTATAACAACCATAAAGGATTGCGCCTAAAATTGCAAGACCTGCTAAAACAAGAAGTGCTATTTTTACAGGACTCTTAGGGTATGCACCATGAATTTCCCCAGTCTGACCATTAATCGCAACCTGATATAGCTTCCCTTCGTAATGGTAGGAAGTGGAATATACAGGAACCAGAATGTGTTTATAGGATTCGTTTCGGTATACTGGTCGGATTCGAATATCCTTTACGGTATCGTATCTTTGCAGAACCTGACTGCTTGCACGGCTTCTAAGTTGATCTGCCATTTCTGCTCTGGCTGTATTATGAGCTGACTCCAGGTCTACATTGAAACACTGTGAAAAATAGCCGGAAAGATATTCCGGAGAGAAAGAAACAAGCCTTCCTGTATCATAAGGCTCAATACTTTCCAAAAACTGTGTATTTTCATTTTGGACAGCCTTCACAAGAAGGTCATCAAACTGTTCATGTACATGACCGTGTGTATGATACCAGTCAGTAACTGTTTTCGTGTGTACGTTACCTTCTTTATCTTTGTATTGCTCTGTTCTGTGTTTTCCGCCCATAGCCGTATAGTCAGCATCAGAATCTGCATCAAATGTCCAGTAGGGGAGATATAATCCTTGAATCTTATCCTCCTGATACAGATTTTTCAGCTTCCCCGGTGCAAGCCAGCGCTTTTTCACCCAATCATGGAAGATTTCCTTAGCCCTGATTTTATCAATATTAAATGGAACAATGCCATCGGGGACGATGGCATCAAGCTGCTTCTGGGCTAAAACATAGGTGGAACCACAATAAGGACATTCAGAAGTTGTATCATCTTTTCCAATTTCGATGGTTGCACCACATCCGCTGCATTCCATGGTACAGGAAGTTTTTTCGGATGGTTTGATAGAACGTTTGGCATCCATTGTCAGTTTGTGTTCAACAATGGATGCAGTGTCATTTATAATAGGAACGCAATTGCCACAGTTTGGGCATTTCATTTGTTTGCTGTTAATATCATATTCCATAATACCGTTGCATGATTCACAGCGATATATTTCTTCTGCCATTTGGTACCTCTCCTTATTTTCCCATCTGTGCTTTTAGGGCAGCTAATTCATCATCAATGGAGCTGTCAGTTTGTGGATTATCATATTTACTTGCAAGATCATCGATAGAAGCTTCACCTGCTGTTTTGTTTAACTCTGACATAGCATTTGCTTCATCCAGCATTTTATCTGCTTTTGCTTCCATTCTTTCAAAGGCTGACATATCGTTTGCAACACCAAGAGCAGAAGAACCGATTTTGTTAATACGCTGTTGTGTTTTTGCAGCAGCCATTTTTGCTTTGATGGAATCTCTTCTTGCATTAAGCTGGCTGATATCATTTACTAACTTATCATGCATATTGCGCATCTTTGCTGCATTCTCAGATGCAATCTGGTACGTATTCTGTAAGGAAGTTAACTGGTCTGTATATACCTTCTTCTGTGCAAGGAACTGTCTTGCATCATTATCATTTCCTGCATTGATTGCCTTTTCCGCATAGGTCTGCATTTTTGCAATATTGGCATTGCATTCATCTAAAGCACGCTTTGCCCGGCTTTCTTCTGCAATGACAGAAGCTGTTTCTGCTTTAACCTTACCTAAGTCGCTTTCCATATTTCTTAAATACTGGTCAATCATTTTCTCAGGGTCCTCAGCCTTATCCAATAAAGCGTTGATGTTTGCTGACATAATATCCTTAAATCTTTCCATGATACCCATAATAAAATCCTCCTTATTTTCTAAAATCATCTTATGAACACATTTTATAAAAAAGTGAAAAAGGTATCAACTGTTAAAATAGAGAAATAAGTCAGAATAAATTAGTCATAATGGAGAAATAGCAGGTACAAATCAAAATGCGCTAAAATGATTTATTTATGAGTAAAGTTAATATTGCACCCAAGAAACGATATTGGTATAATCAACTTAATGTTAGAAATGCTCGCATGTTATTTCATCAGAATGGTGAAATACAGAGTAACGTGTTAAAGCTTAATTTGGGAGGTTACAAAGATGGAACGCGATGTAAATGCAACAAAAAACGCTATTATAAGCGGAAAGACAGCGCTTGGTATTGAGTTTGGTTCTACAAGAATCAAGGCAGTACTGGCAGATGAAGACAATAAGGTAATTGCCATTGGAAATTATGACTGGGAGAACCAGCTGGTCGATAATATCTGGACTTACAGCCTTGATGCAATCTGGAAGGGATTACAGGGCTGCTACGCAGATATGGCAAAGTCCGTCGAGAAGGAATATGGGGTAGCAATTGAAACAATCGGAGCAATCGGATTTAGTGCCATGATGCATGGCTATATGGCATTTAATGCAAAGGATGAGCTGCTGGTTCCTTTCCGAACATGGAGAAATACGATTACACAGGAAGCAAGTGAGAAGCTGACACAGATTTTTGACTTCCATATTCCACAGCGCTGGAGTATCGCACATCTCTATCAGGCTATTTTAAATGGGGAAGAGCATGTTAAGGATGTTGCTTTCTTTACGACTCTTGCAGGATATATTCACTGGAAGCTGTCAGGAAATAAGGTACTTGGTGTTGGTGAAGCATCCGGTATGTTCCCGATTGACACCGATACAAAGGATTTTGATAAGAAAATGATTGCACAGTTCGATGAACTCATTGCAGATAAAGGATTTGCATGGAAGCTTGCAGACATTATGCCGAAGGTATTGGTTTCCGGTGATAAAGCAGGCGTATTGACCGAGGAAGGAGCAAAGCTTCTGGATGTGTCCGGTAAGCTTAAGAGCGGTATTCCAATGTGTCCTCCTGAGGGTGATGCCGGAACCGGTATGGTAGCTACGAACAGTGTGGCACAGAGAACCGGTAATGTATCTGCCGGAACCAGTGTATTCGGCATGATCGTTATGGAGAAGGAATTATCCAAGGTATATGATGAAATTGATCTGGTTACCACACCTGACGGCAGTCTGGTAGCAATGGTACACTGCAATAACTGTACTTCTGACTTAAATGCATGGGTGAATCTCTTTAAGGAGTATTCTGAAGTTATGGGCATGAAGGTTGATATGAATGAACTGTACGGCAACCTGTACCGCAAGGCTCTGGAAGGAGATGATGATTGCGGTGGTCTGCTGGCATACAACTATTTCTCCGGCGAACATGTAACCGGCTTCAACGAAGGACGCCCGCTGTTTGTTCGTACACCGGATGCTAAATTCAATCTGGCTAACTTCATGAGAGTGCATCTGTTTACAGCACTT
>JALEWA010000158.1 GCA_022788085.1 Lachnospiraceae bacterium | reverse complement strand
GCAGAATCAGCAAATTATCCATTCTGTACGATAGATCCTAATGTAGGCGTTGTAACCGTACCGGATGAAAGAATTAAGAAGCTTGGTGAATTATATCATACTAAAAAGGTGACACCGGCTGTTATTGAATTTGTAGACATTGCCGGACTTGTAAAGGGAGCATCCAAGGGAGAAGGCCTTGGTAATCAGTTTCTTGCAAATATCCGCGAAGTAGATGCGATTGTTCATGTGGTAAGATGCTTTGAGAATTCTAACATTGTACATGTTGATGGAAGCATTGACCCATTAAGAGATATTGAGACAATCAATCTTGAGTTAATCTTTTCTGATATTGAAATCATGGAAAGACGTATTGCCAAGCTTGCAAAGGGTGCAAGAATGGATAAGACACAGGCTAAAGAGCTTGCACTTGCAGAGAAGATAAAAGCACATCTGGAAGAAGGCAAGATGGCGAAGAGCTTCGAAACTGAAGATGAAGATGAAATTCTTTGGAGAAATGGTTATAATCTGTTGACTGATAAGCCGGTTATCTTTGCGGCAAACGTATCCGAGGATGAACTTGCAAATGATGGTGCTGATAATGAAGGAGTTAAGGCAGTCAGGGAGTTTGCAGAGAAGGAAGGCTTTGAGGTATTTGTAATCTGTGCACAGATTGAAGAAGAAATCGCAGAGCTTGATGATGATGAAAAGGCAATGTTCTTAGAGGATTTAGGATTAAAAGAATCCGGTTTGGACAAACTGATAGCAGCAAGCTATCGCTTACTAGGTCTGATCAGCTTCCTTACTGCAGGCGAGGATGAATGCCGTGCATGGACTATTAAGGTAGGAACGAAGGCTCCACAGGCAGCAGGAAAGATTCACACAGATTTCGAGCGTGGGTTTATCCGTGCAGAGGTTGTAAATTATAGTGACTTATTAGAAAACGGTTCCATTGCAGCAGCAAAGGAAAAAGGCCTGGTAAGACTGGAAGGAAAAGAGTATGTAGTACAGGATGGAGATGTAATCCTGTTTAGATTTAATGTATAAAGTGAGGAAAAAGACATGCCGGATATGATGGACGTAAATGATATAGCTTTCCCACATTTAGGTATCTATTTAGAAAATGTACCAAAGAAATTCTCTATTTTTGGTTTTGATATTGCCTTTTATGGTGTCGTTATTGGAATCGGAGTGCTTCTTGGAGTGCTGATGGCAGTGCATATGGCAAAGAAGGAAAAGATGGATCCTGATATCATCTGGGATTTTGCGATTTATGCAGTTATTTTTTCCGTAATCGGGGCAAGATTATATTATGTGGCATTTTCATGGGATCAGTATAAGGACAATCTGCTTAGTATTTTTAATACCAGATTGGGCGGAATGGCTATTTATGGAGGCGTTATTGGTGCCTTTTTGACCTTGTTCGTATATAGCAGGATTAAGAAGTTGTCTCCTTTTCAGATTGGTGATTGTGGCGTATTTGGTCTTGTTCTTGGGCAGATTATCGGACGATGGGGAAATTTCTTCAACCGGGAGTGCTTTGGTCAATATACAGATTCCCTGCTTGCTATGAGACTTCCTGTGGAAGCAGTCAGGTCACATGAAATTACAGAATCTCATCTTGCGGGAATGGCAGCTTTTGGGAATGTGAACTTTATACAGGTTCATCCTACTTTCCTTTATGAGGGAATAGGCAATCTTATCGTATTGATTCTGATGTATTTATACCATAAGAGGAAAAAGTACCATGGTCAGATGTGTCTGTTTTATCTTGGAGGATACGGAATTGTTCGTTTCTTCATAGAAGGCTTACGGACAGACCAGCTTCTGATACCGGGAACACAAATTGCAGTTTCACAGATGCTTGGAATTATTATGTTTTTTGGAGCATTGATTGCAAATGGTGTTATTTTATATTGTTTAAAGAAGAAAAAAGAAGCATGAAAATAGGAGAAAAGATACCTGATGCAGTAACAGGTATCTTTTTTTGTACGTATTTATAAAGTAGTGTCATATATTATAGTAGAGGGGTCTAAGAAGGTGGGAAAAGAGATGCGTTTTAGTGATTTTCGTAAAAAAGAGGTTATTAGCATAAAGGAATGTAAACGTCTTGGTCATGTATGTGATATGGAATTTGATGAATGTAAGGGATGTATTCTGAAAATCATGGTTCCGGGTTGCAGTGGTATTTGGGGAAGGCTGACAGATGATTCTGTCATAGTGATTCCCTTTTGTTGTATTAAACAAATCGGGGCGGATCTCATTTTGGTGGATATCTAGTCTATTGCCTCGAAAACAGATTGAACAATTTGTGCGAAAAGCCTAAATTGTATATACAAATAGTTGACATAAATACAGGGATACTTTATACTTACACTGTAAATAGAGAATAAATGGAGGTATATAGTATGAAATGTCCATTTTGCGGTCATGAAAATACCAGAGTAATTGATTCCAGACCGGCTGAAGAAAATAATTCCATTCGTAGAAGAAGAGTATGCGATGAGTGCAATAAGAGATTTACAACATATGAGAAGATAGAGACCATTCCGCTGATTATTATAAAAAAAGATAATAACAGGGAAGCATATGACAGATCTAAGATTGAAGCAGGCGTTTTACGTGCATGCCATAAACGTCCTGTAAGTGCAGACCAATTAAATCAGTTGGTTGAAAATGTGGAAACAGAGATTTTCAATATGGAAGCCAAAGAGATTCCAAGTCAGGTTATTGGGGAACTGGTGATGAATAAGTTAAAAGACTTAGATGCGGTAGCATATGTCAGATTTGCTTCTGTTTATCGTGAGTTCAAGGATATCAATACCTTTATGGATGAACTGAAAAAGGTGTTGGACAAATAAGGCTTTTACTTTGTATACAAAGAAATACAAGTTTGTTAAAATAATGTCTTGATTTTTATTCGGGAATTATATACAATCTAACAGAGTTATATAGGACGGTATCGTAAGGACTGTACCTGTATGCCATAGAAAATTACATATAGACGAATAAGAAAAGGAGTAGAGACATGACTAAGAGAAGAAGTAGATTTTTTAATGTTCTTTTCGTAAGTATGTTACTTACACTGACTATTGCACTGGGCGGATGCGCAGGTGATAAGGAGGCTGAAGACTCTTCACAGGTTGCTACTACATCTGCAACAGAGGCAGAGAATAGTGGTACATCACATATCACGATTGGTATCCCACAGGATCTTGACAGCTTAGATCCCAATATTGCAACAGCTGCCGGAACACAGGAGATACTGTTCAATGTATATGAGGGCTTATATAAGCCTGATGTGGATGGCAATCTGATTCCCGCTGTAGCAAGTGATTGTGCAATTTCAGAGGATGGAAAGGTTTATACCTTCACCTTGAGGGATGGTGTGAAATTCCATAATGGAAATCCGGTTACAGTTGAGGACGTAGTATATTCGATGAATAAATGCGCCGACGATGGAACAGGACAACCATTAGTATCGGCGTTTTCTAATGTAGAAAGTGTAGAAGCAACAGACGATAAGACTGTAGTAATAACATTAATAGAAGAAAACAAGGATTTCCTTGCCATTCTTTCTGCAACAGAGACATGTATCGTGCCTGCTGATGTAGAAGATCTGGAGACAACACCGGTTGGTACCGGCCCATACAAGATAGTGTCCCGATCTTTACAGGAAAATGTGGAACTGGAAAAGTTTGATGAGTATTGGGGAGAGCCGGCAAATATTGAAGAAGTAACGATTAAGATTCTTGCAGATGCAGATTCCATTCTTATGAATTTACAGGGTGGTGCAGTTGACTTAGTTGAAAGGGTTACTTCTACACAGGCTTCTGAGCTTGGAGATCAGTTCAATGTGTTAGAGGGAAGCATGAATCTTGTTCAGGCATTATATTTAAACAATGCTGTTGAGCCATTTAACAACGAAAAGGTAAGACAGGCTTTATCCTATGCTATCAATAAACAGGAAATCCTGGATTTTGTAGCAGATGGTAAGGGAACTCCAATTGCCAGCAGTATGTTTCCGGCATTCGGGAAATACTATATGGAAGAATTGAATGATGTATATACAAATGATGTAGATAAGGCAAAGGAGCTTCTTGCAGAGGCAGGATATCCGGATGGATTTACCTTTACAATCAGAGTACCTTCTAATTATCAGCAGCATGTTGATACAGCGACCGTTCTTGCAGAGCAGTTAAAACAAATTGGCGTAACAGCTAATATTGAATTGATTGAGTGGCAGACCTGGTTGGATGATGTATATAAACAAAAAAATTACGAAGCTACCATAGTAGGTCTTGATGCGTCTACTCTGACTGCAGGAGCAATGCTTAAGAGATTTACGTCAACAGCACATAATAATTTCACAAATTATAATAATACAGACTATGACAAGGCGTATGAGAGTGCATTAGTGGCCAAGACAGACGAAGAAGCAACACAATACTACAAGGAATGTGAGAAAATTCTTTGTGAAACAGCAGCAAATGTATATATACAGGATTTGGTACAGTTTGTGGCAATTAATAAAAAATATGCAGGATATGAATTCTATCCATTCTATGTTATGGATATAGCAAAGCTTTATGCCGTTGAATAAAGAGGTATAGAGAATAGAAGGGAGACGGGAAAATGAAATATATAGGAAAGAAGCTGGGAGCAATGTTGGTAACTTTACTATTAATTTCGTTTCTCGTCTTTCTTGCTTTTAATATGATTCCGGGAGATCCGGCACAGGCAAGGCTTGGAACGGAAGTAACTCCTGAACGTTTGGAAGCATTACGTGAGGAGATGGGATTAAATAAACCCTTGATTGAGAGATATCTGAGATGGCTGGTATCATTTGTACAGGGGGACTTTGGTGATTCTTATAAGTATAATATGCCTGTAGCAGATATGATTTCCTCAAAGCTTCCGATTACCATAATCATGGCATTGATCTCATTTGTTATTATGGTCGTAGTATCACTTCCATTAGGAATCTATACAGCAAAGCATAATGGTAAAAGAATAGACAGAGTGATTACGGTAATCAATCAGGTTATGATGGCGGTACCTCACTTTTTCCTGGGTATTATCATTACTTATGTCTTGGGGCTGGTACTCAAGCTGTTTACCCCCGGAAATTATGTATCTTATGAAAAAGACTTTGGAGCATTTCTTTCTTATATTATTTATCCATGCATTGCCATTGCAATCCCAAAGATTGCAATATCGGTAAAGATGCTGAAAAGCTCTTGCGTGGAGGAAGCTAAGAAGGATTATGTAAGAACTGCATATAGTAAAGGAAATAACACCAGTAAGGTTTTATATAGACATGTGTTACGTAATGCCATGATTCCGGTCGTAACACTTTGGGGAATGACATTGGCAGATATGTTGGTTGGAAGTATTGTGATTGAACAGGTATTTAATGTTCCGGGAATCGGAAGAATCCTGCTTACGTCCATCTCCTATCGTGATTATCCGGTCGTTCAGGCTATTATCGTATTGATTGCAACCGTAGTGATTGTAACAAATTTCTGTGTAGATATTATCTATCAGATGATTGATCCAAGAATCAGCGTGCAGGAATCGTAAAACGGGTGAAAGACTATGAAGAAGAAATTATTGAAACAGCCAACTTTTATACTTGGCGCAATCATCACATCTGTTATGATGCTTTTGACATTCATAGGGTTCTTATATACACCTTATGATCCAACGAAAATGGACAGCAGCAGTAAACTTGCGGGTTGTTCTTTAGCGCACCTTATGGGGTGTGATAATTTTGGAAGAGATATTTTTTCAAGAGTGCTTCAGGGTATGGGAAATACATTTCTGATTGCTATAGCAACGGTTACGATTGGGGTTGGTTGTGGCATTTTACTTGGCGCCTTTACAGGATATTTTGGCGGTTGGCTGGATGAAGTGCTTATGAGAATCAATGATGTCATTTTCGCTTTTCCAAGTATTCTGCTTGCATTAGTATTTATCAGTATCTTTGGAACAGGAAAGTATAATGTTGTATTTGCATTGGGAATTGCTTTTATTCCAAGCTTTGCACGTATTGTAAGAAGTGAATTTATAAAATATAAGGATATGGACTATGTAAAAAGTGCAAGGCTTGCCGGGGTAAGTGATTTCAGAATTATCTTTGTTCATATATTACCCAATACGACTACCGTGTTACTATCTTCTATTATGATAGGTTTTAATAATGCTGTGCTTGCGGAAGCGGGCATGAGTTATCTTGGTATAGGTGTACAACCGCCGGATGCAAGTCTTGGAAGTATGTTGTCAGAGGCGCAAAGTTACTTGTTTTCGGCACCAAATTATGCTATTTTTCCGGGATTGATGATTATTCTGCTTGTGCTTGGCTTTTCGCTGCTTGCAGATAGTTTGAAGGCAAGATAAAAAAGTCGCTATAGGAAAGGCATGGTTAGTGATATGGATCGATTATTGGAAGTTAAGAATTTAAGTATAGAATTTCATGATCATGATATTCCGGAGAGGGTAGTAAATCATTTCAATCTTGAACTTTCAAAGGGTGAAATCGTGGGGATTGTAGGAGAGTCAGGCTCCGGAAAATCCATGACTGCAATGGCAATTGCAGGGCTTCTTCGAAGACATGATATGGAGAAGAAAGGCGAGATTATCTTTGAGGGGCATGAACTGCTTCATGCATCACGTTCTGAAGTACGTAAATATCAAGGTGATGATATTGGTATGATCTTTCAGGAGCCGATGACCTCTCTGAACCCTGTAAAAAGAATCGGCTGGCAGGTAGAAGAGAGCCTGCGTATCCATAAGCCGAAAATGACGAAGGAAGAACGATATCAGAAAGCGATAGAGAGCTTAAGAAATGTCGAGTTGGAGGAACCGGAAAAAGTATATATGAAGTATCCGCATGAGCTTTCCGGAGGTATGAGGCAGCGTGTCATGATTGCATCAGCAATGATTTGTGAGCCAAAGCTATTGATAGCAGACGAACCCACAACGGCGCTTGATGTAACGATACAGCTCCAAATCGTGAAGCTTTTACAACGATTGAACAAGGAAAAGCAGACTTCCATTCTCTTTATTTCTCATGATTTAAGTCTTGTAAAAAAGTTATGCAACAGGATTCTTGTCATGCATAATGGCAATATCGTTGAATCAGGAAGCACACACGAGGTATTCTATCATCCAAAGGAGGAATACACGAAGCAGTTGATTCAGGCTATACCGAAGCTCGAAAAAATAGATTTGTAGAAGGTGCGGTAATGGATAATATTCTTGAAGTTAAGAATTTAAACGTTTATTATACAGATAAGGGAAGTCTTTGGAAAAGAAAGGAACAGAAAAAACATGCGTTGACGGATGTGTCCTTCTTCATGAAGGAAGGAGAGGTTCTTGGTCTTGTAGGAGAGAGTGGATGTGGGAAAACTTCTCTTGCAAAGGCAATCCTTGGTATGCAGAAGGAAATGGAAGGAGAGGTAGTTCTCCGCTGTAGTAATCCTCAGATGGCTTTTCAGGATCCGTATAGTTCCCTGAATCCTTCTAAAAAGATAGGTTGGATTCTTGAAGAACCTTTAAAGATTAAAAAGCTTCCAAAGGAAGAGAGAAAAAGACGCGTTGATGAAATGCTGGAAAAGGTTGGACTTGACTTAAAGTGTAAAGAACATTATCCGAATGAACTTTCAGGTGGACAACGTCAGAGAATTGCCATTGCGTCTGCACTTTTATGTGACACGAAATTTTTGATAGCTGATGAGCCGGTATCTGCACTTGATGTAACGATTCAGGCACAGATCATAAGGTTGCTTCTAAAGCTTCAGAAGGAAATGGGTATTTCTATTTTATTTATTTCCCATGATTTAAGAGTAGTATATCAGATGTGCGACAGAGTTGTGATTATGCAAGGTGGCAGGATTCTTGAACAGGGAAATATTGACGAGGTATATCATCATCCGCAGTCGGATTATACAAAATTATTATTGGAGGCAGCAAATTTAGAAGAGACATGAGTATGTTAAAAAAATTTTATCCCAAGGAATATGTGAATTCCACATATGAGATTGATTTTGATGAACTATATAAGAAAGGGTACAGGGGTGTTATCTTTGATATTGATAACACTCTTGTTCCTCATGGAGCGCCTGCAGATGAGCAGGCAATTGCTTTTTTCAAGAGATTGCATGCGATGGGTTATGGCACTCTTATGCTTTCCAATAATAAGGAACCAAGAGTAAAGATGTTCTGCGATGCTGTAAGTGCACCATATATTTTCAAGGCAGGAAAGCCCGGTGTAGATGGATATCGAAAGGCAATGGAAATTATAGGTACAAATGTAGATAATACGTTATTTGTCGGTGACCAGATCTTTACGGATGTATGGGGGGCAAATAAGGCCGGAATCTATTCATTTCTTGTAAAACCGATTCATCCGAAGGAAGAGATTCAGATTGTATTAAAGCGATATCTTGAAAAGATTGTTCTATTCTGTTATAAAAGGGATAGAGAAAAACAGATGAGGAAAAGCAAATGAGAGAAGTAAATGGTAAGACAAGAACCTGTGGATTGATTGGAAATCCGGTAGAGCATACGATGTCTCCACTGATTCATAACTTCCTGGCACAGGAGATGGGGATTGACATGGTGTATGTTCCTTTTCATGTTGAGAAGGGACTGCTTGATTCGGCAGTAAAGGGAGCTTTTGGCTTAAATATCTTAGGATGCAATGTGACAGTTCCTTATAAGAGCGATGTGATTGAGAGCCTTGTAGCGATGGATGAGCTTGCCGAAAAGATTGGTTCCGTGAACACACTGGTACGTATGGAGAGTGGATATAAAGGCTATAATACGGATATTTCAGGACTCTTTCGCGCATTAAGCAGCGAGGGAATAACATTAAAAAATGAAGAAGTTATCATTTTAGGAGCCGGAGGTGTTGGGCGCACCGTTGCTTTTATGTGTGCCGCAAATGGAGCTTCCAAAGTATATCTTTTCAATAGAACTATAGAAAAGGCAAGCTTTATAGCAGAGGAAGTAAACAGGAAGGTTGGAGTTTCATGCGTAGAGGCATGGCGTATGGAGGATTATACAAAGCTTCCTGATAGAAAGTATCTGGTTTTACAGGCAACCAGCGTTGGATTATTTCCGAATGTTGATGATGTCATAATAGAAGATGAAGCATTTTATCAGAAAGTTAAGGCAGGATATGACCTTATTTATTCGCCATGGGAAACGAAGTTCATGAAGCTTGTTAAGGCACAAGGCGGTCTGGCATATAATGGGCTTAAGATGTTACTGTTTCAGGCAATTGATGCTTTTGAACTGTGGAACAATTGTAAGGTGCCTGATGAAAGTGCTTACAAGGCATACGAGTTATTACAACAGACAGTTACAAAACGATGACAGGGAATGAAGATACATGAAGAATATTATTTTAGTCGGATATATGGGATGTGGCAAGACAACGGTAGGAAAGAATCTTGCAAGAATCTGTGAAATGGCATTTTTGGATACGGATGAGCTGATTGAAGAACAGCAGGGGCGAACAATCAGTGAGATTTTTGCCACAGATGGTGAAGCTTTTTTTCGTGATATGGAGACTCAGGCATTAAAAGAAATGCTGAAAAAGAAAAAAGAGGGCTTTGTTATTTCCACCGGAGGAGGTATGCCGGTTCGGGAAGAAAACAGAGAACTTTTGAAGCAGCTTGGTAAAGTATTTTATTTGAAAGCAGAACCTGAAACAATATATGAAAGAGTAAAGGGAGATACGAAACGTCCCCTGCTTCAGTGTGAAAATCCATTAAACAGGATTCAGGAGATGCTGGCACAAAGGGAACCTGCTTATGAAGAGACTTCTCATCATGTAATTACAGTTGATGAAAGGAGACAGCAGGAGCTTGCAGAATATATAAGAGAAATAGGAAAGGCAGAAGGAATACTATGAAACTATTAGTAATTAACGGACCAAATCTAAATTTTCTTGGGATTAGGGAAAAAGGTATCTACGGTACACAGGACTATCAATATCTGTTGGATATGATTCAGAATAAGGCAAAGGAAACAGGCTGTGAAATCGAAACGTATCAATCTAATCATGAAGGTGCCATTATAGATAGAATCCAGGAGGCGTATTTTGATGGGACAGAAGGTATTGTGATTAATCCGGGAGCGTATACACATTATTCCTATGCGATTCGTGATGCACTTGCAAGTATTACAGTTCCAAAAGTTGAAATACATATTTCTGATATTACGAAAAGAGAAGAGTTCCGCAAGACATCTGTTACGAAGGATGCTTGTGATTATCAGATCTATGGAAAAGGGCTGGAAGGGTATCTGATGGCAATTGATTACATCCTGGATAATAAATCAGCCAAGAACGAAAACTAATCCATATTTATTTATGGGTAAAATGAAAAAGTAAAAGAAAACAGTTGAAATGTGAATAGTTTTGTTATAAAATGGTTTACGGATTGTAAACGTGAAAAGTGAATATTAGGAGGAATAGTTTATGATATCAGCAGGCGATTTCAGAAATGGTATTACTATTGAGTATGAGAATACTATTTATCAGATTATCGAATTCCAGCATGTAAAACCGGGTAAAGGAGCCGCTTTCGTTCGTACAAAGTTAAAGAACATCATCAGTGGCGGTGTTGTAGAGAAGACCTTCAGACCTACAGAAAAATGCCCGCAGGCACGTATTGATAGAAAAGATATGCAGTATTTATATGAAGATGGTGATTTATATTACTTCATGGATACAGAGAACTTTGAACAGGTTGGTCTCAATTCAGACAAGGTAGGAGATTCCTTAAAGTTTGTCAAAGAGAACGAAATGGTTAAGGTATGTTCCCATAATGGTAATGTATTCGCAATCGAGCCACCTTTATTTGTTGAATTAGCAATCACAGATACAGAGCCAGGCTTCAAGGGAGATACAGCTACAGGTGCTACAAAGCCGGCTGTTGTTGAGACAGGTGCAACTGTATACGTTCCTTTGTTTGTAGATCAGGGCGATGTTATCAAGATTGATACAAGAACAGGTGAATACTTAAGCCGTGTTTAATCAGACAGGCTTATGCAATATCTAAGTCATAAATAAGCTAATAAGACCATGAAAAGAAGATTTTCGTGGTCTTTTTTACGTGTTAATTTATAGAAAGTAAAAATACAAATCTTATAAACATATCTAAAAATTCAAAAGGAGACAAATCGTATTATGGAATTCACAAATTTTAAAACATTAGTAAGAGAAGAGATTGCAAGAAGAACAGGAGAACAGTATAGAGTAAGAATCAATGATGTAATGAAGAATAATGGTGTCGTATTAAGTGGGATTACCATGATGCAGGATGATAGTAATATTTCACCAACCATATACCTGAACCATCTTTATGAGGCGTATGAAAATGGCGAAGTGACGTTGGAAAGTATTGTAGAGGAAGTGCTTGATACTTATGAAAAAAATAAAGTTAACCGTAGTGTTGATATGCGTTTCTTTATGAATTATGAAAGCATAAAGGATAGAATTATTTTTAAATTAATTCATGCAGAGAGAAATGAAGAGCTGCTTAAGGATGTACCACATATCAGATATCTGGATCTGGCGATTGTGTTTCAGTGCCTTGTATCAGAGGAAATGTTTGGCAATGCTACGATAATGATACATAATGCCCATTTAAAAATATGGGACACTACAATAGAGGAAATATACAGGAATGCCATTCAAAATACACCAAAGCTTCAGAAGTACGATATCAAGAACATGCGGGACATTTTGTGCGAAATGATGCTTTTGGAAGAAATGGAAGGCATAGGGGAATCTGGACAAGATGCATGTTTTAAGGAACTTCCGGACTCGGTACCTATGTATGTATTAAGCAATAAAGCCAGAGTTCAAGGTGCAGCATGTATCCTGTATCCTGGAATATTAAAGGATTTTGCAGCTGCAATCAGAAGTGACTTCTATATTCTGCCGTCCTCCATTCATGAAGTAATTCTGTTGCCGGCACAGGGAGAGGAAGACAGGGAAGCATTAAAGCAAATGGTGAGGGAAGTGAATGCAAGCCAGGTGGAGAGAGAGGAAGTGCTTTCAGATTCTGTATATTATTTTGACAGGGAACAGAATGAATTGCAAGTGCTATAGAGTAGCTCGTAGATTGGAAGAATATGTATTGAAAAGAAGAAAAGAGATATAGTTATGTAAAGTCTTACATATAATAAAATAGAAACAAAAGTGACAAAAATAGAGGTCTGGAATAGAAAGCACTTACACGAAATCTTACAGCATTTACTAATAGATTGATAATCAAAAGCGTGGAAAATGAAAGAAAGAAAACAAAAATTTTTCTTTGATAAATTATTGACAATTGTTGATATTATGTTTATCATTTATACATGCCATCAAAAAGATGGAAGCATACTGATTAACCAAATCATGTAAAGGAGATTAGATTTAATATGAACAAGTGGGTTTATATGTTTAGCGAAGGTGACATGTCAATGAGAAACCTTCTTGGTGGAAAGGGTGCTAACCTTGCAGAAATGTCAAGTATTGGACTTCCTGTTCCACAGGGCTTCACAATTACTACGGAAGCATGTACACAGTATTATGAAGATGGACGCAAAATTAATGATGAAATCATGGCTCAGGCTATGGAAGGCGTTAAGAAAATGGAAGAGATCAACGGTAAGAAGTTCGGCGATCTTAAGAATCCATTACTTGTTTCCGTTCGTTCCGGTGCTAGAGCATCTATGCCTGGTATGATGGATACAATCTTAAACTTAGGTTTAAATGACGAAGTAGTTGCAGCTATGATCGCTGGTAACCCGGATCCTAAGTTTGAGCGTTTCGTATATGACTCTTACAGACGTTTCATTCAGATGTTCTCTGACGTTGTAATGGAAGTTGGTAAGAAATGTTTTGAGCAGTTAATTGACAAGATGAAGGAAGAGAGAGGCGTTCAGTTTGACGTTGATCTTACTGCTGCAGATTTAAAGGAATTAGCAGAGCAGTTCAAGGCTGAGTACAAGAAGCAGTTAGGTTCTGACTTCCCTTCAGATCCTGTTGAACAGTTAAAGCTTGCTATTGAAGCTGTATTCCGTTCATGGGACAACCCACGTGCTAACGTATATCGTCGTGATAATGATATCCCATATTCTTGGGGAACAGCAGTTAACGTAATGCCAATGGTATTCGGTAACTTAAATGATGAATCCGGTACAGGTGTTGCATTTACACGTGATCCGGCTACAGGTGAGAAGAAGCTTATGGGTGAGTTCTTAAAGAACGCTCAGGGTGAAGACGTAGTTGCAGGTGTTCGTACACCAATGCCAATCGCTCAGATGGAGCAGGAAGTCCCGGAAGCATATGCAGAATTTGTTAAGGTATGTGATATTCTTGAAAATCACTATCATGATATGCAGGATATGGAGTTTACTGTTGAAAACAAGAAACTTTATATGTTACAGTGCCGTAATGGTAAGAGAACAGCTCAGGCTGCATTAAAGATTGCTTGTGACCTTGTAGATGAAGGACATAAGACAGAAGCAGAAGCTGTTGCAATGATCGATCCTCGTAACCTGGATACTTTATTACATCCACAGTTCGATGCAAAGGCATTAAAGGCTGCTACTCCACTTGGAAAGGGACTTGGCGCTTCTCCGGGAGCTGCTTGTGGTAAGGTTGTATTCACAGCTGATGACGCTGTTGAATGGGCTGCAAGAGGAGAGAAGGTTGTTCTTGTTCGTCTTGAGACATCACCTGAAGATATTACAGGTATGAAGGCTGCTCAGGGTATCCTTACAGTTCGTGGTGGTATGACATCACATGCTGCAGTAGTTGCTCGTGGTATGGGTACATGCTGTGTATCCGGATGCGGCGACATCAAGATGGATGAAGAAAATAAGAAATTTGAATTAGCTGGACAGACATTTGTAGAAGGTTCTGAGATTTCTATTGATGGTACAACAGGTAACATTTATGCTGGTCTTATCGCAACAGTGGATGCTCAGATTGCTGGTGAGTTCGGTCGTGTTATGGCTTGGGCTGACAAGTTCAGAAAGTTAAAGGTTCGTACAAATGCAGATACTCCTGCAGATGCTAAGAAGGCTCGTGAGCTTGGTGCAGAAGGTATCGGTCTTTGCCGTACAGAGCATATGTTCTTCGAAGAAGACAGAATTGCAGCATTCCGTGAAATGATCTGTGCTGATACAGTAGAAGAAAGAGAAGCAGCACTTGA
>JALEWA010000149.1 GCA_022788085.1 Lachnospiraceae bacterium | reverse complement strand
AATTGAAGTCTGCATGTGCATAAAGAAAGCTTACTAACAATAACCTTCTTCTATACATATAGGAACGGCGTACTGAGTCTGATTCAGTATGCCGTTTCGTATAAGAAGGCTCAAATGGAGGAATTGGAATTCCTTGTATTTCAAAGGATAATGGAGAGGTTACCTTAGACTGGAAAGAATTCATAAATTAGTTTTATTATCTTGAATTATAATCTGTTAATAAAGTGAATATTGAAAAAAACTGAAAATATGCTTGCGTTCATGAATAACCTGTGCTAGAATGTATTCGACGCAAAGAGGCGGTACAAAGTTACTTGTCTTTTTGCGTTATTTTTTTATGGCGATAAATTAGATATCGCAAAGAAGGAGGAATTGATATGAAAAAGTGCAAAGCCATATTAGCGATAGTAATGGCATCGATAATGACATTTGGTCTTGTAGGTTGTGGCAGTTCTGAGAGTACCTCAACATCAGCTACAACGACAGAAAGCGGCACTACAACAGAAGCTTCAGCAACAACAGAAGCAGAAGGCACAGCAGCAACAGCCGGTACATCAGATCTGAATATTATGTTAGAGACACCGGTTGAATCATTGGATCCACAGCAGGCAACAGACGGTACTTCCTTTGAAGTAATCGCAGATTATACAGATGGACTTATGCAGATGGATGCAGACGGTAAGGCTGTTCCGGCCATTGCAGAATCTTATGATATTTCAGAGGACGGACTTACTTATACATTCCATTTGCGCGAAGATGCAAATTGGAGCAATGGTACACCGGTTACGGCAGCAGACTTTGTATTTGCATGGCAGAGAGCAGTTGATCCGGCCGTTGCATCTGAGTATTCTTATATGCTCAGTGATATTGGACAGATTAAGAATGCAGCAGAGATTATTGCAGGTGAAAAGGATAAGAGTGAACTTGGTGTAACAGCAGTTGATGAGAAGACATTGCAGGTTGAACTTAATGTTCCGGTCAGCTATTTCCTTTCCCTGATGTATTTCCCAACCTATTATCCGGTGAATGAGGAATTTTTCACTTCCTGCGGAGATACCTTTGCAACAAGTCCGGAAACAGTTCTTTCTAATGGTGCTTTTGTTCTTGATTCCTATGAACCGGCAGCAACAGCTTTTCATTTAACAAAGAACGAAGCATACTATGATGCAGCAAAGGTTCAGTTACCGGGGCTTAACTATCAGGTTATTCAGGATTCCCAGCAGGCTTTGATGAGCTACCAGACAGGTGCACTGGATACTACTCTGGTAAATGGTGAGCAGGTTGATCAGGTTAAGGATGATCCGGAATTCCAGGCAGTCGGTGCAGGATACTTATGGTATGTAAGCCCTAATATGGCTGCAGTTCCTGAATTAGCTAATTTAAATATTCGTCTGGCACTTACCTTTGCCATTGATCGTGAGGCAATTACAACAGATGTATTAAAGGACGGATCCGCACCTACCTATACAGCAGTTCCACCACAGTTTGCAACAGGTCCTGATGGTTCAGACTTCTCAGCAGACCAGACAATGTTTGCCGATGTATGTGCTTTTGATGCAACAAAGGCTGCTGATTATTGGACAGCAGGTCTTAGCGAGTTAGGAATCCAGGAGCTTACTCTTGATATGGTTGTAGATGCTGATGATGCACCACAGAAGGTTGCACAGGTATTAAAGGAGCAGTGGGAGACTACACTTCCGGGACTTACGGTTAATCTTACCATTGAACCTAAAAAGCAGAGAGTACAGGATATGCAGGATGGTAACTTCCAGTTAGGACTTACCCGTTGGGGACCTGATTATGCAGATCCTATGACCTACCTTGGTATGTGGATTACGGATAATTCTAATAACTATGGTTTATGGAGCAATGCAGAATATGATGCAATCATTGATGAATGTACAACGGGTGCATTATGCACAGATGCAGAAGGACGTTGGTCAAAATTGTATGATGCAGAGAAAATTGTGATGGACGAGGCAGTTATATTCCCTCTTTATACACAATGTAATGCAGAGATGATGTCATCTAAGGTTACCGGTGTAGAATTCCATCCGGTTGCTTTGAACCGTGTTTATAAGAATGCAGTAAAAGCAGAATAAGTAACTTAACAAGTAACATGAACTAAGACAGCCGCACTGAGGTGACTTTGGTGCGGCTGTCATGCATACAGGTAAAAAATGATGCATATAGTACCTGTTTTGTGCAACATAGAGTGAATGGAGGCAAAAGGTGAAGAAATATATAGGAAAAAGAATATTAACTTCGGTCTTTACACTTTTGGCAATCTTACTGGTTTTATTTATCTTGATGCAGCTTATGCCGGGGTCTCCTTTTAATGATGAAAAGTTAAATGAAGACCAGCGTATGGCTCTTTATGCCAAATATGGACTGGATCAGCCTATCATTGTACAGTTTTTTAAATATGTAATAAATATGCTGAAAGGTGACCTTGGAGTCAGTTATAATATCTCCAAAAATACGCCTATTTCACAGCTTATTCAGACAAGACTTCCTATATCAATCGGTATTGGTGGATGTGCAGTTGCCATAGGCGCAGTCATTGGATTGGTTTTGGGATTGGTTGCGGCTTTGAAGCATGATACAATTTGGGATTCTCTGGCAACGGTAATATCTGTTATTGGTGTGTCAGTACCCTCTTATGTGTTTGCATTGGCACTTAGCTATAATTTTGGATTTAAATGGGGATGGTTTCCTATGTTGTTTTCCCAGAAGGATATTATGGGTTCAAGTGTCCTGCCAAGTGTATCACTTTCTATGTTCACAATGGCTTCGATTGCAAGATTTACAAGAAGTGAGATGCTTGAGGTGCTGGGAAGCGAGTATATGCTGCTTGCTGAGAGTAAAGGAATATCAGGTTCAGCACTGATTTTCAAGCATGCTCTTCGTAATGCGCTGATTCCCATCATAACAGTATTGGCACCACTCATTGTTGATTTGATGACGGGGTCTTTGGTGGTAGAGAAGATTTTTGCCATTCCGGGAGTAGGAAGCCTGCTTGTTACGGCAATTCAGTCAAATGATTATAATGTGGTCATTGCATTGAGCTTTATTTATTCAGCAATGTATATCGGAATCATGCTGGTAGTGGATATTCTGTATGGTTTGATTGATCCGAGAATCCGCCTTGCAGGGAAAGGAGACTGACAGTATGAAAGGTAAGACAGCATTAGCTACAGAAAATAGAAATGTATACATACCAACGGATAGTGATTTCCGGCTAAAGAATGATGCCGGTGCAATTGCAATTGATGAAAACTTTGCAGCACAGAGCTTTTGGAAGGATGTAATTATCCGCTATTTTAAAAAGATCAGCGCAGTACTTGGGCTTATATTAATCATATTGATATCAGTTATGGCGGTAATAGGACCGGATATGAACGAATATACCTATTCGGGACAGGAGCTGAGCCAGAAAAATTTTGCTCCAAGAATAAAGGCATTGGAGAAGTTTGGTATTTTTACCGGTGAAGAGGCGATGAGAACTACGACTGGTTCGAAAACAATCAATTATTATGTAGAAAAGGGACTTGATGATGTTGAGTACTGGTTTGGAAGTGATAATTTCGGACGCGATATCTGGACACGTACCTGGTCTGGTGCAAGAGTTTCTCTGATCATTGCAGTGGCAGCAGCAATCATCGACATGGTGATTGGTATGAGCTACGGCCTCATTTCCGGCTATTTTGGCGGAAAGGTCGACATGGTAATGCAACGAATTCTTGAGATTGTAAATGGTATTCCAAGACTTGTTATTGTAACTTTATTGCTTTTAGTATTACAGCCTGGAATGCTTACCATTATCTTTGCCCTGATGCTTACAGAATGGGTAGGTATGAGCAGAATTGCCCGGGCGGAGATGCTCAAGCTCAAGGAGCAGGAGTTTGTATTGGCTTCAAGAACCTTGGGAGCAGGCAGTTTCTTTATCATTTTCAAGGAAGTATTGCCTAACATTATTGGACCTATTATTACCCAGGTTATGTTTTCTATTCCGACAGCTATTTTTACCGAGGCATTCTTAAGCTTTGTAGGACTTGGAATTCCGGTACCGCAATGTTCTCTTGGCTCTTTGATTTCAGAGGGATTTAACAGCTTTACAACACACCCGTATCAGATTATACCACCGATTGTTGTTATGGCATTATTAATGCTAAGCTTTAATCTGGTAGCAGATGGTTTACGTGAAGCTCTTGACCCTAAGATGAAGGAAATGTAAGGCGAAAGGAGTAGTAGTGATAATATGGAAAATAAAATACTTCAGATACAAGACCTGGATATCGCCTTCAAGACAACTGCAGGAGTCGTTCATGCTATCCGTGGCGTCGATATAGAGCTTCGTAAGGGAGAAACAGTTGCCATTGTTGGCGAATCCGGTTCGGGAAA
>JALEWA010000137.1 GCA_022788085.1 Lachnospiraceae bacterium | reverse complement strand
CGGAATAATCCCATACATATCCTGGCCTTGCATTACTCTGTGGGCAATATCCTGATATGATGACCTTGCTTTCTGTATTCTGTAATTCAACAATTGTTCCAATTGGTAATAAACTTGTCTGCATTATTTCGTTCTCCTTTTTCCTTATTTATTGAATCAGATTTCCAATCAAGGAGGTACAATTGGAGACAAGTGTACCTACCTTATCCATGGTTCCACTAAAATCAATTTCTAATTCAACACTTACACCAATACCGAGAGAGGCTCCTACGTCAAAGCTTATCTTGCCATCTTGAAGACCAATCTCTGCATGGGCACCGACACCCACATTTACACCTACATTACCACTGACATCAGTTCCCAATACCTGGGCACCGACTGCAGCCGTTCCCTCTATCAAAATTGCCTCTGCGCTTGCTCCTATACCTGCCTGTGGATTGAATTTTCCATCTTTGAATAGACCAAAGTCTCCACCGAGCTTTGCTTCTGCTTTTAAAGCATTTATTTCTCCCTTCGTATAGACGCCAAGGTCATCGTTTCCTAAAAGAGCCTTACCTTCTGCGGAAAATGCAGTAACACTACCACCAATTTCACCGCCAACACCGGGAGTGAATTTTTTCTCACCATCCGGTCCTGTAGAGTATAAACCGGCATAAGCATTTGCATGTATTTCTCCATTGGCCAGTTTTACTTCACCGGATAGTTCTCCGTATTTGCCCTTTATTTCGCCATCTGCTGACCAAAGGGATGCTTCTTTTTTTGCCTCTGCCTGAATGAATGTTGCAGCCTTGTTGAGCTTTCTGTCTTCAAACTGTTGCTTCTCTGTCTCACTATCTTGGTTTACTTCATGATACTGACCGTTTTCCCAATAACCCTGTTTATTTTTTCCCTTTTTCTCGGGTATATGGAATTTGTCTTTTATGTTATCTTCCAGACCCTCTGTTGCATCACTGAGAGACTTGTTAAAGGACGTGGGATCAGCAGAACTGAAATTCGCTTCTTTCTCACTGGAAATCAAAAAGTCCAACACACAGACGGCTGGCCCGATAACGGGAATATGACTTCTGAACCAGCTTGCGCCTCCGCCAGTGATTTCATCTACAAATGATTCTGTATATTCCTTAAAGGATATTTCACCGTCCTTAGATGCATTACAGATTTTATTCTCTGTTTTTTCATAACAATCCGCTATGGTTGATAAACCTTGCTGCAGTTTTTTCATTGTTATGCTTTCCTGACTGATGGTATTTGAGACTTTCTTTAATCTGTTCCTGATATTGGAGGATGCTGAAACTTGAAATGTGAGACTGCCATACACTTGGTTTACGCTGCTTATGTAATTATTGAGTTCTGATGTGTATGCCTTTTCCAGTTCTGCAATTTCTCTCAATTTTTCTGCTTTTACTTTAAACTGGCTCATAGAACATCCCTCATTTCTTTTGTTTGTTATGATTACATTTTATCGTAGGTGCAGATTGATTAATTCTTTTGCTGCTACTTTCGTTTAACTATTTATGGCATTATATATACTATAACATAAATAGAAAAAGAAGTACATGGAATTGACTTTGAAAGTCAGTAAAAGTGAAAAAACAAATTTTTTGAAAATCTATTGCAATTTTAAATAGAGAATGTTACTATAGTTATAGTTTTATGAATGCTTGATGATAAAGAGTGGGCTTGCGAGTCCACTCTTTTATCTTGGTATGGGACTTGGTATGTGCAAAGTGAAATTGGTGTAAGGAAAGGTGAGCTGATGGCGAAGAAGGACACGTATGAAGCACGTGCGGAAGAGATTTTGCAGCCAATTGTGGAAGCGAATGGCTGTGAGATTTATGACGTAGAGTATGTCAAAGAAGGCAGTGACTGGTATTTAAGAGCTTATATTGATAAGCCGGATGGGGTAAATATTATTGATTGTGAGAATGTCAGCCGGGCATTTTCGGATAAACTGGATGAGGCAGACTTTATTCAGGATGCCTACATTCTTGAAGTAAGCAGTCCCGGACTTGGCAGGGCGCTGAAGAAGGACAGACATCTGGAGAAGAGCCTTGGAGAAGAGGTAGAGGTAAGAACCTATAAGCCAATCGATAAGCAGAAGGAATTCACAGGTATCCTGAAAGGTTATGACAAGGATACCATTACCATAGAAACAGAAGAAAAAGAAATTGTCTTTGCAAAGTCTGATATTGCGATTGTCAGATTAACGCTGGATTTTTAGCTTTAGGAGGGTAAAGAAAAAATGAACAAAGAATTATTGGAAGCACTTAACATTCTGGAGAAGGAAAAGGAAATCAGCAAGGAAACCTTGTTTGAAGCAATTGAGAATTCCCTTTTGACTGCCTGCAAGAATCATTTTGGCAAAGCAGATAATATCACAGTACAGATTGATAGGAATACATGTGATTTCCTTGTTTATGCGACGAAGGAAATAGTAGCAACACCGGAAGAGGTAGAAGACGAAGTGTTACAGATTTGCATCGATGATGCCAAGGAAATTTCAAAGAATGCTACCATTGGTGAGACCATTAATGTAGAAATCAAATCTAAGGAATTTGGTCGTATTGCCACACAGAATGCAAAGAATGTAATCTTGCAGAAGATTCGTGAAGAAGAAAGAAGCGTTGTTTATAATCAGTTCTTTGAGAAAGAAAAGGATGTTGTAACCGGTATTGTTCAGCGTTATTCAGGACGTAACATCAGCATTAACCTTGGTAAGGCAGATGCACTTTTAAATGAAGCAGAGCAGGTTAAGGGCGAGGTGTTCCGCCCAACAGAAAGAATTAAGGTATATATTCTTGAAGTCAAGAATACACCAAAGGGACCAAGAATTCTTGTCAGCAGAACACATCCTGAGTTAGTTAAGAGACTGTTTGAGGCAGAAGTAACAGAAATCAAGGACGGAACTGTTGAGATTATGAGTATTGCCCGTGAAGCAGGAAGCAGAACGAAGATCGCAGTTAGAACCAATAATCCGAATGTTGATGCAGTTGGTGCATGTGTTGGTATGAATGGCGCCAGAGTAAATGCCATTGTAGATGAGCTTCGTGGTGAGAAGATTGATATTGTCAATTGGGATGAGAACCCTGGTAATTTTATCCAGAATGCACTTTCACCGGCTAAGATTGTGGCAGTATTTGCAGATCCTGACGAGAAGACAGCCAAGGTAGTTGTTCCTGATTACCAGTTATCACTTGCTATTGGCAAGGAAGGTCAGAATGCAAGACTTGCTGCAAGACTTACAGGCTATAAGATTGATATTAAGTCAGAGACTCAGGCTAAGGATGCAGAAGGCTTCCGTTATGAAGATTATATGTATGATGAAGATGATGATGCATACTATGAAGAAGATTATGAAGCAGGTGAGTATGAGGAAGCAGAAGCGGCCGAAGAGCAGGAAGCTGCTGAGGATTCTGTACAGGAATAATTCATTAATAGGAATTGAGGCGATAGAGTGAAAAAAGTTCCATTAAGACAATGCGTAGGCTGCGGTGAAATGAAGAGCAAGAAAGAAATGATTCGAATCCTTAAGACAGAAGAGGAAGGCTTTGTGCTGGATTCAACGGGCAAGAAAAACGGAAGAGGCGCATATATATGCAGGAATGCAGAGTGCCTTAAGGCTGCCAGAAAATCAAAGGGATTAGACAGATCTTTCAAGATGGCTGTTTCGGATGAGGTATATGAGAGTCTGACAAAGGAGATTGAGGCACTTGAATCAGAATAAGATATATTCCCTGCTGGGTCTTGCGACGAAGGCTGGTAAGGTAGTGAGTGGAGAATTTGCAACTGACAAGAGCGTGAAGACCGGAACCGCCATGCTCGTTCTTGTATCGGTGGATGCATCAGATAATACGAAAAAGAAATTTTCCAATACATGTCAGTTTTATGAGGTACCAATCTATTTCTTTGGTACCAAGGATGAATTAGGGCACGCTATTGGGAAGGAGATGAGATCCTCTCTTGCAATTACAGATGAGGGCTTCACAAAATCATTGATTAAGCATCTGGAACAATCTGCTAATAGTACGGAGGGATAGGAATGGCAAAAATGAAAGTGTATGAATTGGCAAAAGAGATGGGCATGGAAAGCAAGGATCTTTTAGCCGTAATGAAAAATAAAGGTATAGAGGTAAAGAGCCACATGAGTGTATTAGAAGACGAGCAGGTAGAAAACTTGAAAAACGCTATAAAGGCGCCTGGTAAGTCTGATGAGACACCAAAGGCGACAGAGAAAAAGGAGATAGAAGCTACGGAACCGAGAGATGAAGCAAAGAAGCCGGTAAAACAGGGTGAAGCACCGGTTAAGAAGAAAAAGAGTATTATTGTTGTAAGCAACCCTGGTAATTCAAAAATGCCTGGAGGGGCACAGATTCCTAGAAAGCCTGCAAAGCCGGCAGCACCAAAGCCACAGCCGGTAAAGCCTGTTGAGACAGCACCTGTAAAACCCGCAGAACCGGTACAGGAAGCGCCAAAGCCGGTTGAAAAACCTGTAGAAACACCGGCAGCTGCTGTAAAGCCGGCTGTGTCTGAACCGCAGGTGACGGAAGCAAAGAAACCGGAAGCAGAAGCACCAAAGCCAATCCAGGAACCAAAGGCAGAAAAGGTTGAAACTGTTGCTGTGGAAAAAACAGAAATGCCGAAAGTACAGGAAAAGCCAGTAGAAGTAAAACCGGCAGAGCCTGTAAAAACAGCAGAGGAGCCAAAGGCAGCACCTGAGAAGCAGCCAGTTCGTGAAAATGAACAACCAAGAAGAAATAATGATGGTCAGAGAAGCTTTGACGGACAAAGAAGAAACAATGATGGTCAGAGAAATTTTGACGGTCAGAGAAGAAATAATGATGGTCAAAGAAATTTTGACGGTCAGAGAAGAAACAATGATGGCCAAAGAAGCTTTGATGGTCCAAGAAGAAATAATGACGGTCAAAGAAAGCCATTTGACCAGCAGAATAGAGGACAGGGAGCAAGACCTGGACAGGGATACCAGCAAAGAGGTGGCTTTGATAAGGATAAGGATGAAAGAAGCAACCAGAGAAATGATGGAAGAGGCGGTTTTGGACAAAGACAGGGCGGAAAACAGAACAGCAAGGGATTTATGCCGGAGAGTCCGATTAAGGATGCAGAGAAGCATAGAGATGAAGAAAAACGTCGTATCAGCCAGGAGAAGGATAAGAAGAACCGCAAGGACTTCATGTATGAAGAAGATGGCGATATGATGAATATCAAGGGCAAGAATAAAGCTGGAAAGTTCATTAAGCCTGAAAAGAAGCCGGTTGAACAGGTAGAGGAGCAGATTAAGGTAATTACACTTCCGGAAACTCTTACAATCAAAGAGCTTGCTGATAAGATGAAGATACAACCTTCAGCCATTGTGAAGAAGTTATTCCTGCAGGGACAGATTGTAACAGTGAACCAGGAGATTTCTTATGAAACAGCAGAAAATATTGCGATTGAATATGATATTATCTGTGAAAAGGAAGTAAAGGTTGATGTCATTGAAGAACTCTTAAAGGAAGAGGAAGAGAATGCGGAAGATATGGTTACAAGACCACCTGTTATCTGTGTTATGGGTCATGTAGATCATGGTAAGACATCTCTTCTTGATGCAATCAGAAAGACAAATGTAACAGATAAGGAAGCTGGTGGTATTACACAGCACATAGGTGCTTATACTGTTAATGTCAACGGTCAGAAGATTACCTTCCTTGATACACCGGGACATGAGGCATTTACCGCTATGCGTATGCGTGGTGCAAATTCAACAGATATTGCTATTCTTGTTGTTGCTGCTGATGATGGTGTTATGCCTCAGACAGTAGAAGCTATTAACCATGCAAAGGCTGCAGGCATTGAAATCATTGTTGCAGTCAATAAGATTGATAAGCCGGGTGCTAATGTCGAAAGAGTTAAACAGGAGCTTACGGAATATGGTCTTATTGCAGAAGACTGGGGTGGAAGTACTGTATTTGTACCTGTATCTGCAAAGAGCGGTGAAGGTATTGAAAATCTGTTGGAAATGATACTGTTAACAGCAGAAGTGCTTGAACTTAAGGCAAATCCTGACAGACGTGCAAGAGGTCTTGTCATTGAGGCAGAACTCGATAAAGGACGTGGTCCTGTTGCGACAATTCTGGTACAGAAGGGCACTTTGAAAGTAGGCGATTTTGTATCAGCAGGTGCAGCAAGTGGCAAGGTACGTGCTATGATTGATGACAAGGGAAGAAGGGTTAAGGAGGCAGGACCTTCTACACCGGTAGAAATCCTTGGACTTGGCGATGTACCAAATGCAGGAGAAATCTTCCTTGCACATGAGAATGATAAGGAAGCAAAATACTATGCAGAGACCTTTGTGGCACAGAATAAAGAGAAGCTGCTTGAAGAAACAAAGACAAAGATGTCTCTTGATGATTTATTCTCCCAGATCCAGGCTGGTAATCTGAAGGAATTGAACCTGATTATTAAGGCTGATGTACAGGGTAGTGTGGAGGCAGTTAAGCAGAGTCTGATGAAGCTGTCCAATGAAGAGGTTGTAGTAAAATGTATTCATGGTGGAGTTGGTGCCATTAATGAATCTGATGTCATTCTTGCATCTGCATCAAATGCTATTATTATCGGATTCAACGTACGTCCGGATGCACAGGCTAAGGCTACAGCAGAACGTGAAGGCGTAGACGTAAGATTATACCGTGTTATCTATCAGGCGATTGAAGATATCGAAGCTGCTATGAAGGGTATGCTTGATCCTGTATATGAGGAAAAGGTTATCGGTCATGCAGAAGTAAGACAAATCTTTAAGGCATCTGCTGTTGGTAACATTGCAGGTTCTTATGTTCTTGATGGTGTATTCCAGAGAGGATGTAAGATCAGAATCACAAGAGAAGGCGAGCAGATTTACGAAGGCGAACTGGCATCCTTAAAGAGATTCAAGGATGACGTGAAGGAAGTAAAAGCCGGCTTTGAATGTGGTCTTGTATTTGACGGATTTGACAGTATGCAGGAGCTTGACATCGTAGAGGCATATATTATGGTGGAGGTTCCAAGATAGAATGAGAAAGAACAGTGTTAAGAACACCCGTGTGAACGGGGAAGTGCATCGTGTTCTTGCTGAGATTATCCGTAGTGAGATTAAAGATCCTCGTATTAATCCGATGACCAGTGTTGTTTCTGTAGAAGTAGCACCTGATTTGAAGACATGTAAAGCATGGATCAGTGTTCTTGGAAACGAGGAGTCACAGAAGGATACCTTGGCAGGATTACGTAGTGCAGAAGGATATATCAGGAATCAATTAGCAAGAAAGATTAATCTTAGAAATACACCGGAGATTCGTTTTATTATCGATCAGTCAATTGAATATGGTGTATCTATGTCAAAGCTGATTGATGACGTTAATCGTGCTGATGATGAAAAACACGTGGAGGAAGAGTAAAGACCTATAAATGGACTTTAATAAATAGGAAAGTGCGGGTAATCTGGGGTGTATTTACACTTCCAGATTATTCGTGTGTATGGGTGAAAGGAGAGAGAAATTTTGTTGCAGTTATGGAAGGAATGTGAAGGAGCAAAGAGCATTGCAATATCAGGACATATCAGACCGGATGGCGATTGTGTGGGTTCCTGCATGGCAGCATATCTCTATTTGAAAAAGGTAATGCCACAGGCTGATATAAGGGTAATTTTAGAGCAACCATCAGAAATATTTTCCTGTATCAAGGATTTTGATAAGATAGAAAATGATTGCCAGACAGAACTGGCTCCGGATATATTTATTGCACTGGATTGTGAAAAGACGAGACTTGGAGAAGCAGTAGCTCTTTTTGATAAAGCAAAGAAGAGAATCAATATTGATCATCACATCAGCAATTCAAAGGGATGTGGGGATGTAAATTATGTAGAACCAACAGCAAGCTCAACAGCAGAACTTATCTATACGGTTATAGATAAGGAATACCTTGATGTCGAAATAGCAAAGGCAATCTATATAGGTATCATTCATGATACAGGGATTTTTCATTATTCCAATACGTCACCAAAAACCTTGCAAATTGCAAGTGAGTTGATTTCTTATGGTTTCGATTTTCCGACTCTGATTGATGAAACCTTTTATGAAAAGACATATGTGCAGAATCAGGTTATGGGCAGAGCTATATTGGAAAGTATCATCTTTATGGATGGAAAATGTGCAGTCAGCTATGTAGACCAGAAAACGATGGATTTTTACCATGTGACGCCAAAGGACTTAGATGGAATTGTGAATCAGCTAAGAATTATCAAAGGTGTAGAATGTGCTATTTTTATGTATGAAATCGGCGTACAACAGTATAAAGTAAGTCTGCGTTCCTGCAAATACGTGGATGTGAGTAAGGTAGCATCCTATTTTGGCGGTGGCGGACATGTAAGAGCGGCAGGATGTACTATGAATGGTTCATTTTATGACGTGGTAAATAACCTGTCAGAACATATTGAAGAACAGATAAAGGAACACGAAATTGGTTAATGGAATCATAAACATATATAAAGAAGCGGGCTTTACCTCCCATGATGTGGTGGCAAAGCTTCGCGGAATTGTAAAACAGAAGAAAATAGGACATACGGGAACTCTGGATCCGGATGCGACAGGGGTATTACCTGTATGCCTTGGAAATGCTACGAAGCTGTGTGATATGCTGACAGATAAAAGCAAGGAATATGAAGCATGCATGCTGCTTGGTGTAACGACAGATACGCAGGATATGAGTGGTAAGGTTTTGGAAAATAAACAGGTAAGCTGCACGCAGGAAGAAGCAAGGGAGGCAGTATTAAGCTTTATTGGTGAGTATGACCAGATTCCGCCCATGTATTCTGCGATTAAGGTTAATGGAAAAAAACTATATGAGCTTGCAAGAAATGGTATTGAAATAGAAAGAAAGCCAAGACGTGTAGAAATATCACATATTGAAATTTTAGAGTGCAGCCTTCCTGAGATTCACTTTCGTGTATCGTGCTCCAAGGGAACCTATATCAGAGCATTATGCGCTGATATTGGTGATAAGCTTGGCTGTGGTGCCGCAATGAAGAGTCTTATAAGAATACGGGTAGGAACATTTGTTATAGAAGAGGCATGGAAGCTTTCCGAAGTGGAGAAAATGGTAGCAGAGGGAAAACTTTTGGAGCATGTTATTGCACCGGACAGAGTTTTTATGGAATATCCCAAGGTTAAGGTTAAATCCGTATTTGAGAAAGCACTTGCAAATGGTAATAAATTAGGACTTAATCAGGTTACCTTTGAAAAAGAAAATACCCTTCAAGAGGGCGAGCTGATCCGTGTATACAACAGCGGGGATATTTTTACAGGGGTATATACCTATATGGCAGAAGAAAAATGTCTTAAGCCATATAAAATGTTTTTTTAATAGATAAATCTGGAGAGATGCATGAAAATTATTAAGGATACGACAGAATTTTATATCGAGGAGGCAACAGCAGTTGCAATAGGCAAATTTGACGGCTTCCATTGTGGGCATCAAAAGCTTCTTCAGAGGATGCAGGAGCAGAAGGAAAAGGGACTTGCAACAGTTGTTTTTACCTTTGTCCCTTCTCCGGCAGCTTTTTTTAGTAAGGAACCGGAAAAAGAGTTAACAACCATAAAGGAGAAACGTAAGATTTTTGAAAATGCAGGGATTGACTATCTGATAGAATATCCATTTTATCAGGAAATAGCAGACATGGAACCAAATACCTATATTGAAGAAGTGTTGGTAAAGCGTATCCATGCAAAGTGCATTGTTGCCGGAGAGGATGTGTCATTTGGACGCCGGGGGTTGGGAAATTATCAGATGCTTGAAGAAAAGGCACAGAAATTCGGTTATGATGTGATTATTATAGATAAGGTACAGTATGAAGGTAGAGAAGTAAGTTCGACTTATGTAAGAGAAGAAGTCGCAAAAGGAAAGATGGAGCTGGTTCATCAGCTATTGGGAATTCCTTATCATGTTGGAGGAACTATCGTTCATGGCAGAAAGCTTGGCAGAACGCTTGGAATGCCAACGGTGAATCAGATTCCCCCAAAAGAGAAGCTTTTACCACCTAATGGTGTATATTATTCTTATGTAATGCTGGAAGGAAAGAAAATGCCTTCTATTACAAATATCGGAACGAAGCCAACGGTTAAGAACGATATTGTGATGGGGGTTGAAACATATATATATAATTTTAACGAGAGTGTCTATGGAGAAGAATTAGAGGTGTACCTGTTGTCCTTTAAGAGACCTGAGATGCGATTTGAATCTGTCGAAGCATTAAAACAGCAAATGGCTGAGGATATTGCAGCAGGTAGGAAATATCATCATTTATAATAGAAAGATAGAGGTTATTGTTCAAGCAGGACTTAGCATTTACTGCTAAGTCCGTGAGAAAACTTAATGTAGGAAGGTAAAAATCCATTTGCGAAGCAAATTTTGTATGGATTTTTACTCGTTACTGGAACGGAGTGAACAGTGACGAACAGGCAGTATTTGGAATCTCCCCGCTATTGACATAAAATGTGTACAATGCTATAATCGGTTCGTAATATGTTGTAACAAAATTGTAACAAAAAGAAAAAAAATAAGGTAACTGTTCAGTACAGCATAAAACACTTGCTATTTTATGCGTAAGAATATGATTCAAAAGCAAAATGCCATTGCGAAGCAATTTAACATGCATTTTACAACGTATCTATGAAGGTACTGAATAGATACAAGATGGGGAGCTACTGTAAGAATGAAGTATAAGAAATATGCAGCTTTGGTGGCAATGTTAAGTATTACGGCATTATTATGTAATGATGTTGTATATGCAAAGAATGCCAGTGAGCAGCAAAAAGTCATAAACATACAGGAGACAAATAAACAAACAGAACAACAGACAGATGAACGACAGAAAAATTCAGAAGATAGAAGCTTGTGTGCAGGGGTGGCACAGGTTTTGGAAACAGCAGTACCGGATAAGATCACAGTTACTATATCAGAGACTTCTGTAGCAAAGTCAGCAACACCACAGGATTATTGGGGATATACGAACCTGGGAATCGCACATGTAGATAATCATTTGAATATTAGACAAGAGCCTTCTGAGTCAGGAAAACTTGTCGGAAAGTTAAGTAAAGACGCAGCATGCGAAATTCTTTCTATTGATAATGGATGGGCTCATATTAAATCCGGTAAGGCAGAAGGTTATTGCAGTACAGATTATCTATATATGGGAGATGAAGCCATCCGTAGGGCAAAAGAAGTGGCCTCTTTAATCGCTGTTGTTGATACGGAAACCCTGAAGGTAAGAGAGGAGCCAAATACAGATTGTTCTGTTATTACGCTTATTCCGAAAAATGAGGAGCTGGAAGTTGTTGAAGTTATGGAGAACGGATGGATTAAGTTCCTGCTTGATGATGAAGAAGCTTATGTTTCAGGAGATTTTGTAAAAGTTGAGGAGAGACTGGAGAAAGCAGCTACTCTGACAGAACTTTTGTATGGACAGGGCGTGTCGGATGTAAGAGTAGATTTAGTGCAATATGCAAAGCAATTTATTGGTAATCCATATGTGTGGGGCGGTACAAGCCTTACAAACGGGGCTGACTGTTCAGGATTTACAATGAGCATCTTTAAGAAATATGGTATAAATCTTCCACATCATGCTGCATCACAGGCTAATCTTGGAACAAAAATATCACTTGCAGAAGCGCAGCCAGGAGATTTGGTGTTCTACGCAAAGAACGGTACCATCAATCATGTAGCAATATATATCGGTGGTGGACAGGTTGTCCATGCATCAAGTCCAAAAACAGGAATCAAGATTTCCAGTGTAAATTACAGAACACCGGCTGCTATAAGGAGATATTTAAGTTAGTAAAATAAAAGAAAATAAAAAAGTAAGAGTATTATTGCATTACGTTAAGGTATATGTTATACTGTCAAAGTATGGTTTTGAATAACAATCAGAATCATAGCCGATACTCAGTGTCGGGACTCTCCGACCCAGGCTTAGTATCAGGCGTATCTATTATTTTATATTTATATTATATGGAGGATTTCAAAATGATTTCTAAGGAAAAGAAACAGGCAATCATCGCTGAATATGCAAGAACACCTGATGATACAGGTTCACCTGAAGTACAGGTAGCAGTATTAACAGCAAGAATTCAGGAGTTAACCGAGCACTTAAAGAACAATCAGAAGGATCATCACTCAAGACGTGGTCTTCTTAAGATGGTTGGTCAGAGACGTGGTTTACTTGATTATTTAAAGAAAACTGACATCGAAAGATATCGTGCTCTGATTGAAAAGCTTGGAATTAGAAAATAATTCTGTAAGAAAGGGCGGAAATTTTTTTCCGCTCTTTTATGCGTTGAAGGACGCATGATAGGTAGGAGACAGGCTCGAGACCGCTGAAAAAAGTATGAGCTTATCATGTTGTTTTCAGTAGTTTCGGCATCTTCTACCATAATAACAAAAGTAAATTAGAAAAGGAGAAGAAAATGTATAACGGAACATTTAGCGAAAACAAAGAAAAAACGTTTAAGACCTATAGCATGGAATTAGGCGGACGTACTCTTTCCGTAGATATCGGAAGAGTATCAGCACAGGCTAATGGTGCAGCACTCATGCATTATGGTGATACTACCGTATTATGTACAGCAACAGCATCTGACAAACCAAGAGACGGAATTGATTTTTTCCCATTAAGCGTTGAATATGAAGAAAAGCTATACGCTGTAGGAAAGATTCCGGGAGGTTTTAATAAGAGAGAGGGTAAGGCAAGTGAGAATGCAATCCTTACAAGCCGTGTCATTGACAGACCTATGCGTCCTCTTTTCCCAAAGGATTACAGAAATGATGTTACTCTTAACAACATGGTAATGAGTGTTGATCCGGAGTGTCGTCCGGAGGTTGTAGCGATGCTTGGTTCAGCAATTGCTACAAGTATTTCAGATATTCCATTTGATGGTCCATGTGCTACAACACAGCTTGGCTTGGTTGATGGTGAGTTCATCGTTAATCCAAATCAGGAGCAGTGGAAGAATGGTGATTTACAGCTTACAGTTGCTTCTACAAGTACCAAGGTTATCATGATTGAGGCTGGTGCAAATGAAATTCCAGAGGATAAAATGATTGAAGCTATCTATAAGTGCCATGAAATAAACCAGACTATCATTGCATTTATTAATCAGATGGTAGCTGAGATTGGTAAGCCAAAGCATGCTTATGAATCTTGTGCAATTCCGGAAGAAATGTTTGCAAAGATGAAGGAAATCGTAACTCCGGAAGAGATGGAAGTTGCTGTTTTCACGGATGAGAAACAGGTTCGTGAAGAGAATATTAAGAAAGTTACAGAGAAGCTGGAAGAGGCTTTTGCAGATAATGAGGAGTGGCTTGCAGTTCTTGGAGAGGCTGTATATCAGTATCAGAAGAAGACAGTACGTAAGATGATTTTAAAGGATCAGAAGCGTCCTGATGGAAGAAAGATGACACAGATTAGAAGCCTTGCTGCTGAGGTTGATATTATTCCCAGAGTGCATGGTTCAGCTATGTTCACAAGAGGACAGACACAGATCTGTAATGTGACAACACTTGCTCCTTTATCTGAAGCACAGAAGGTAGACGGCTTAGATGAGAATGAGACAACAAAGAGATATATGCATCATTATAACTTCCCATCCTATTCTGTAGGAGAGACAAAGCCATCCAGAGGACCGGGACGTAGAGAAATTGGACATGGTGCTTTAGCAGAGAAGGCTCTTGTTCCTGTATTACCATCAGAAGACGAGTTCCCATATGCAATCAGAAGCGTATCAGAGACATTTGAGTCAAATGGTTCTACTTCCATGGGATCTACATGTGCTTCCTGTATGTCATTAATGGCAGCAGGTGTGCCTATTAAGAGAATGGTAGCAGGTATTTCCTGTGGTCTTGTAACAGGTGATACAGATGACGATTATGTTCTGCTTACCGATATTCAGGGACTTGAAGATTTCTTCGGAGATATGGACTTCAAGGTGACCGGTACAACACAGGGTATTACAGCCATTCAGATGGATATTAAGATTCATGGTTTAACAAGACCTATCGTAGAGGGTGCAATTCAGAGATGTCATGATGCAAGATTGTATATTATGGATACCTGTATGAAGCCTGCTATTGCTGAACCAAGAAAAGAAGTAGGCAAGTATGCTCCTAAGATTATCCAGATGTCAATTGATCCTGAAAAGATTGGTGATGTTGTAGGTCAGAGAGGTAAGACAATCAACGCTATCATCGAGCAAACAGGTGTTAAGATTGATATCACAGATGATGGATTTGTAAGCATTTGTGGTACAGACCAGGCTATGATGGATAAGGCTGCTGAGATGATTAAGATTATCACAACCGAATTCGAAGAAGGCCAGATATTCAAGGGTAAAGTTATCAGCATTAAGGAATTTGGTGCATTCCTTGAATTCGCACCGGGAAAAGAAGGAATGGTCCATATTTCTAAGATTTCAAAGGAAAGAATCAATCATGTAGAAGATGTTCTTACTTTAGGTGATGTTGTTACTGTTGTATGCTTAGGTAAGGATAAGATGGGCAGAATCAGCTTCTCTATGAAGGATGTTGCTCAACAATAAGATAAATAGATAATATTTAAAACCGTACTCAGAAATGGGTACGGTTTTTTGGTATATTTTAATCTCGTCCACATATATTGAGATAGAGAGGAGTGAAGTGTGAAAATGCAGGACCAAAAGGATGTGATACTGCGTTTTTTTCCGGCTTCGTTGCGTAGTCCTTGGGAGAATAGCAATTTGCAGTGGAGCGAAATAGAAGAAATAAGAATTCGCGTGAACCAACCGGTAATAATCAGGAGTAGAAATAAAGAATATGCCATAAGGAAGAATGGACCTGCAGTAGAAATGAAAACTACAAAAGAAATGAATACGTATGTTATTTATTGCGAGCGGGAACTGGAAGAAATAGTAAGGCATTTATGCAGAGATTCTGTTTACGCTTATGAAGAGGAACGGCGCCAAGGTTTTATGACTATGCCGGGAGGACACAGGATAGGAATTACAGGAGAGTTAACAACTGTTGGAAATCATATCTATATTGCAAAATACATTCGATATATGAATATTAGAATTGCTCATGAAATAAAGGGAATCTCTAATGGAATCATGAACTGGCTGGTAGATGATACACATATTCGGAATACCTTGATTGCTTCTGCACCAGGAGCGGGAAAGACTACACTTTTACGTGATATTGTACGTAGTTTTTCTGACGGTGGAAAGGAATACAGAGGGGGAACAGTCGGAGTAATAGATGAAAGGGGAGAAATTGCAGGAGCATATAGGGGAATTGCTTCTTTGGACTGCGGAATGAGAACCGATCTTATAACAGGTGGAGAAAAAGCCCAAGGAGCGCGGATATTGATTAGAACATTTTCGCCAAGTGTAATTGCAATGGATGAAATTGGGACAAGGGCAGATGCAGAAGCTATCTTTTATGCAGGGATTAGCGGTTGTAGTGTATTGGCCACAATACATGCAGGATGTTGGAGGGACTTAGAGAAAAAAACAGAGATAAGTAGTTTGATGAAAGATCAGATATTTAAAAGAATTTTATTTTTACATATGGAAAATGATGGTACAAGGAGAGTGGAAATATGGAATGAGGAGGGGATATGTCTTTGTGGGGAAAAATTATTGCAGGAATGCTTGTCCTGACAGGAGCACAAGGATTTGGTCTGGCTTTACGGCAGGAAATGAAATGCATATTATATCATTTGAATGAACAGAAACAAATGTTATTTTATATAATGAGGGAAATTTCGTTTTTACATAGACCAATGCAGGAAATATTTCTATCATTAGCAGATCGATTACAAAAGCCATATAATGTATTCCTGAAAGATATAGCGGATAACATGGATAATGGTAGTGGAAGAACCTTACAAGAGATATGGGATGAAGAGTTAGATACAATAGAAAAAAACAGGTGTTATCCTAAAGTAATTACGAGATATTTAAGGCGGATGAAAAGATGCTTTTGCTGTGAAGAAGACGAAATGCAGAAAGAAGCATTTGCCATGTTGTGTGAAGAGCTGGAAGAGGAAAGGAAAAAAATGCAAAAGAGTAAGGATGAAAAAGACAGGCTGATCAGAACGCTCAGCTTTTTGGCAGGAATTCTATGCATTATGATTTTTGTGTAAGAACCTCGCCAATAAAAGAGCAGTCTGTAGGGAGGAACGTGGAAGATGGAAGTGAATCTGATATTTAAAATTGCAGCAGTAGGTATTTTGATTACGATTTTGGGACAGGTATTGAAACACAGCGGGAGGGAAGAGCATGCTTTCTTAATCAGCCTTGCAGGATTGGTACTGGTACTATCTTGGATTGTACCGTATATATATGAATTGTTTGAAATGATACAGAAGCTTTTTGGATTATAAATAGTCATGAAAAATAATATGCGGAGGTGAGTATGTGCTACAGGTATGTGTTGTGGCAGCTGCAGGTATGTTTGCGGCAATTATCATCAGAAAGGACAAACCGGAATATGCGACCTTAATCATCCTGCTAGTCAGTTTTTTGATTGCCTTGCGTGTTATTGGCGTGTTAGATGGTATGTTGGAGGAGATACAAGGGTGGAGCAAGCTCTTAAAGGAGAATGTTGTATATGTAAATCTGCTGCTGAAGTTGATTGGGATTACATATATTTGTGAATTCGCTGCAAACATTTGCAAGGATGCAGGATATTCAACCTTAAGCAGCCATATAGAGCTTTTTGGGAAGATTATGATTATGATGTCAGGCTTGCCTGTCATGAAAACAATGCTGGAAATGATAGAGGAAATGATGCAATGACGTTGGATTTGGAGAGTGTGGAGAAAGCGCAGTTAGAGGAAATGCTGCCGGATATTGGTTTTATAGATAAGTTCCTACAGGATTTGCTTCCGCAGGAAAATGTACATGCTCTTGATTTGATTGAGGATGTTTTAAAAGGAGACTGGGTATTGAATCCAAAACTTTTTTTAGACTATCTGTTGGAAAATATTAGTAGTTATTTTGTACAGATGAAAACAGTATTTATTTCAATACTGGTGTTATTTATTCTGTCAGCAGTCATTACTTCCTTTCTGGAGGCATTAAAAAATGAGAGTACAGCAAGAATGGCAAAGCTTTTTTTTATCCTTTGCCAGTTGATTTTACTAATATATACCTTTCGTGAGGTATTATCAATTGTTAAGAGCACTATGCAAGCCATAACGGAATTTCTAAAGCTTATGCTTCCGGCATTTATGATGTGTATCGCTGCAGCAGGCAATGGCTTGTCAGCAGTCATATTTTACAAGCTTTTGTTAGGGTTCCTATGTCTTATAGAAGGGCTTCTGGTCGCAGCATTAATTCCTGTAGCAGAAGGATATGCTATGCTTGGAATTTTGGAAAGCCTTTTTGGAGAAAAAAGGTTTCAGGGAATGATGAAGTTGATGAAGGATGGCACTTTATGGATTCTAAAAGGAATGATTATGCTTGTAACCGGAAGTGGAATTTTGCAGCTTATAATAACACCTGTAATTGATAAGACAAATGTTGCAATATTACAGAAAACAGCATGCGCTATTCCGGGAATAGGGGATATTGCTGAGTCTGTATCAGGAATTACTCTTGCATCAGCTACAGCAGTAAAGAATAGCTTTGGCGTTCTTGTATTGTTAATATTGGTTTTGCTTATGGTAGCACCGGCGATACATATTTTTATCCTTTTGGGAACGGTTAAGCTTGCAAGCGCAATAGGAGGATTGTGCGGAGAACAGCAAATGGTAGAATGTACAGACTATATTATGGATGCCGGTTTTCTGCTATTAAGGATGCTGGTTACTGTTACGGCATTATTTTTCCTCACGATTGCAGCCATGACAAATGTGACATGAGGAGGTAGAAGATGGAGGAGCTTGTCTTAAGGGTAAGAACCTTTGTTTATTCAATGATATGCTTTCAATGCCTGATACAACTGACAGCCGGAAATTCTTTTCACAAATATCTGAAGCTGTTTTCTCAATTGATTGCGATATCAATTTGCTGCAATATTTTCTTCTCCTTTTTTGGAATTGTAGAGAGCGGATGGGAGCATGCGGATGAAATTTATGAGAGGTGGCAGATACAGTGGAGCGGAGAACAAGAGCTTGCAGGAATGGATGGATATTTGCAAAAGAATATTATGGAAAAGTCGATGGATGAGTTTAAAGAGCAAATAGACGAACTCTTGAATCTGGAGGGCGCAGGAAGATATCAGCTAAAGTGGATAGAACAGGACAAAGGAGGAAAATGGAATATTGTTATTCAGGCAGTACAAGGGCAGGAAGATAAGAATTTCGTTGTAGAATTTAAGGAAGCAGTTTGTGAAAAGTTCTCTATACAAGAGGATCAGGTGGAGGTAAGGATGCAATGAAAAAGCTTTTTAGTCATATCAAAAGTTATCTACAGGACTTAAGGAGTGGAGAAAAAAAGCTTTCCAGAGACGGAATGTTAATTCTTTTCTTTAGCGGTATTTTAATCTATGTCATTTTACTTCCAGTGAATAATAACAGTAGTTATAAAAACAAATCCTCAGGAAGTAAAGAACAAGAGAAGGTAGAATATGTAAAGGATACTTTTCAGGAAGATGATTATAAATCTAAGCTTGAACAGGAACTCTCAGAATTCCTGTTGGAAGTTGAGGGAATCGGTAAGGTAGAAGTGCTGATTTATTTAAGCAGTTCTGAGGAGTATGTTGTCGAGAAGGATATTCCTTCGTACCAGACCGCTTCAAAAGAAACAGACAACCAGAGTAGTGAAGAACGCAAGGAAGAGGACACGGTATATACAGTGAATGATGCAGGAAATCAAGTACCGTTTGTTACGCAGACAAGACATCCACCTATCGAGGGGGTTGTCATAGCGGCAGAGGGAGCAGGGCAGGAAGAAATCAGGATAAAGATTATTCGCACTGTTATGGCATTATATGGTGTTGATGCCAATAAAATAGATGTATTAGTTAGAAAAAAAACATAATCAAAAAAGGAAAAGAGTGCTAATTAGTGTAAAGGCAGAATATGATAGAGTAGGAATAGAAAATCATAGGAAGGGTATGGTTTCAGTGAAAAGAATATTTAGAAAAAATCAGATTATGATTACGGCACTTGCAATTATGATAGCAGTAGCCGGCTATCTTAACTTTGCAGGAGAGAAGATTGGAGAAGAGGACTTTCTGTCCCAGGATGGAAGCGGGAGTGCATTAACATATGAAATGTCAGATATTTCAGATGAAGATATGTATGCAATTTCTATGACAGAAAGCAATGATGGTACAATAACGGATTATACAGATATTGCAAGCCTTGATACAGATGATACAAAGGAAGTAGAGAATTATCTTAGTGAAAATATGGAAATAACAGGAAACAGTGAAGAAACTATATCGGCAGATGCCTCGAAAAATGCTGCAGTGGAGGCAAATGCAGAAGCTGTACAGGAAAAGGAGGCTGTAGAAGAAGAGATTCCGGGAGAAGCCGTCTTTACCAGTGCAACAGGCGTTACAAGCCTTGCTGGTGCTAAATTGTTGAAGGAGCAGACGAGAGCGCAGAACAAAGAAGCCTTGTTAGAAATTATTGATAATGATAGCCTGACAGAATCAGCTAAACAGGATGCAGTAGACAGCATGATTGCAATGACAGAAACTGCGCAGCGTGAGACAGATGCAGAGATGCTGTTAGAGGCAAAAGGTTATACAGAGTCTGTAGTAAGTATCAGTGATGGTACTGCAGATGTCATGATTGGTGCAGTCAGTCTTACGGATACACAGACAGCACAGATTATTGATATTGTGCAGAGAAAAACGGATGTTGCACCTGAGAATATTATTATTACTGTTTCCGGAACGAAATAAAATTTTTGGTGTCTTTTTATGCAACTTGTGATATACTAAAGTGTCATAGTAGCGTGAGAGGTTTATGATAGGCATCGTTACGAAGAAAGGAGCACTTATGAAAAGAGTTTTTTTAATCGTATTAGATAGTTTTGGTATAGGTGAAATGGAGGACGCAGAGCATTTTGGTGATAAGGGAACAAATACCATTGGTTCTGTGTCTACCAGCACCTATTTTCATGTTCCTAACTTACAAAAGCTGGGAATTTTTAATATTGAAGGCGTCACCTGCAGCAAGAAAGAGCCTGTAGAAGCACCAATGGCTGCTGTAGCAAGAATGAAGGAATTATCAGCAGGTAAGGATACTACCATTGGACATTGGGAGATAGCCGGACTTATTTCCAAAGATCCGCTTCCTGTATATCCGGAAGGATTTCCACAGGAAGTTTTGGACGAGTTTACGAAGCTCACAGGACGTGGTGTTTTATGTAACAAGCCGTATTCCGGAACAGAGGTCATCAAGGATTATGGTGATGAGCATGTAAAGACAGGTAAGCTTATCGTGTATACTTCTGCAGATAGTGTTTTCCAGATTGCAGCCCATGAGGATGTGGTTCCATTAGAGACATTGTATGAGTATTGCGCAAAAGCAAGGCAGATGCTTCAGGGAAAGCATGGAGTTGGACGTGTTATTGCAAGACCTTTTGTCGGAGCAGACGGAAATTATACAAGAACACCTCATCGTCATGATTATTCTTTACTGCCGCCTAAGACAACCATGCTGGATCAGATTAAGGATGCAGGAAAGGATGTTATCGCGGTAGGAAAGATTAAGGACATCTTTGCAGGTAAGGGAATTACGGAATTTACCTATACACAGGGTAATGAAGAAGGTATTGAGAAGACCCTGGAATATCTGGATAAAGATTTTGAGGGATTATGCTTTATCAATCTTGTTGATTATGACATGCTTTATGGCCATAGAAGAGATATTGATGGTTATGCAAAGGCATTGGCATTCTTCGATGAAAAACTTCCTGAAATTATGGGTAAAATGAGAAAGGATGATGTTCTCATGATCACAGCAGATCATGGTTGTGATCCGGGTTATACCAAAACAACGGATCATACAAGAGAGCATACACCATTTATTATTTATGGAGAAAATATCAAGCCGGTAAATCTTGGTACAAGAAACGGATTTGCTGATATTGCGGCTACCATACTTGATTACCTCGGAATCAGGCAGGAGGTAGCAGGAAACAGCGTGCTTGATATAATTAATAAATGTAACTAATAAGGTATGAAATAGTTACAAAAGATATTAGATAACGGAGGAAATATAAGTGAGTAATATTGCAGAGGAAATAAATAAGAGGAGAACATTTGCCATTATTTCGCATCCTGATGCAGGTAAGACAACATTAACAGAGAAGTTCTTATTATATGGTGGAGCAATCAATCTGGCAGGAAGTGTTAAGGGAAAAGCGACTGCACGTCATGCTGTTTCAGACTGGATGGAGATAGAGAAGGAGAGAGGTATCTCTGTTACTTCCTCTGTATTACAATTTAATTACGATGGTTATTGTATTAATATTCTTGATACGCCAGGCCATCAGGACTTCTCTGAGGATACCTACAGAACCCTGATGGCGGCCGATTCTGCCGTCATGGTAATTGATGCTTCCAAGGGTGTTGAAGCACAGACAAGAAAGCTGTTCAAGGTATGTGGTATGAGAGGAATCCCTATCTTTACTTTTATTAATAAGATGGACAGGGATGCCAACGATACCTTTGAATTACTTGATGAAATTGAAAAAGAGCTTGGAATTGCAACTTGTCCTGTAAACTGGCCCATTGGTTCAGGAAAACGTTTTAAGGGCGTTTATGACAGACATGAGAATCATGTTCTGACTTTCTCTGATACCGAGAAGGGAACTAAGGAAGGTGAGACAACGGTCATCTCTATGGATGATGATAATGCGCTTATAGCTGCAATTGGTGAAGAAGCGCTTGGAACCTTACGGGATGAAATAGATCTTCTTGATGGTGCAAGTGCTGAATTTGACTTAGATGAGGTGAGGCGTGGAAAGCTGACACCGGTATTTTTCGGTTCTGCACTTACAAACTTTGGCGTAGAGATTTTCTTACAGAATTTCCTGAAAATGGCAACCACACCGCTTCCAAGAATTTCACAGGGAAATAGTATCGATCCCGTTGAAAATGACTTTTCCGCTTTTGTATTCAAGATTCAGGCTAATATGAATAAAGCCCATCGTGATAGAATTGCCTTTATGAGAATCTGTTCCGGCAAGTTTGATGCAACAAAAGAGGTCAAGCATGTTCAGGGTGGAAAGAATATGAGGCTCTCGCAACCACAGCAGATTATGGCGGATGAGAGAAAGATATTAAGTGAGGCATATGCAGGTGATATTATCGGAGTATTTGATCCAGGCATTTTCTCAATTGGGGATACGGTGTGCACACCAAAAGATAACATATGTTATGAAGGAATCCCGACCTTTGCACCGGAACATTTCGCAAGAGTAAGACAGATGGATACCATGAAGCGCAAGCAATTCATTAAGGGAGTTAACCAGATTGCGCAGGAAGGTGCGATTCAGATATTTCAGGAATTCAATACCGGTATGGAGGAAATTATTGTTGGTGTTGTAGGTGTTCTGCAATTTGATGTGTTAAAATATCGCTTGGAAAATGAATATAATGTAGAAATTAAACTGGAGCCATTGCCATATGAGCATATTCGCTGGATCGAGAATAAGGATGAGGTTGACTTGGCGAAGCTGACCGGTACTTCAGATATGAAGAAAATCAAAGACTTAAAGGGTAATCCATTACTTCTGTTTATTAATCAGTGGAGTATCGGTATGACATTGGAGAGAAATAAAGGATTAGTGCTTTCAGAGTTTGGACGTGGATAATACATGAAATATAAAGTTTCTTTTAGAAAAATTCAGATTTGGTTTCTTATCTCAAGTATCATTTTGGGTATGACAGGATGTACAAATGAACTTCCTTTCCCAAAGGAAGAAATGCAATCAGAGACTTATCCGGAGGAAGAGATACGGAATACGGGAGAAGAGGCGGCTGAACAGAGTAACACCAATGAGGAAACGCAGCAGGATATAGAAGCGGTAACGGAAGAAACGCAGGGAGCAGCAGAAAGTGACAGCACACAGGATGTGGCGGAAATATATTACGCATATTATACATTAGATGGAAAAGACAGAAAGTTATATCTGGAAGTGCTGGATGCCCTCAAGCAGAGAAAAAAGGATATTACGGTTTCCACGGTAGAACCGGACAAGCTTAAATCGGTATTTACTTGTGTTATGAGTGATCATCCGGAGCTGTTTTATGTAGATGGTTATCAATATACAAAGTATACTGTGGGTGATATGATTACCCGTATTTCATTTTATGGAACATATTCCATGACGGAGACTGAGATTGAGCAGTATCAGAAGGCAATTGACGAGTATGTAAATCTTTGCCTGGCAGGAATGCCAGGGACAGAGGATGAATATGTTAAAACAAAGTATCTGTATGATTATCTGGTTGAGAAGACGGAATATGATAAGGAAGCACCAAATAATCAGAATATCTGCTCTGTTTTTGTAGAGAACCGTTCTGTATGTCAGGGGTATGCAAAAGCATTGCAATATCTGATGCAGAAATCAGGAATGGTGTCTATGCTTGTAACAGGATTTGCAGAGCAGGAAGGACATGCATGGAATCTGGTAAGGGTAAATGGGGCATATTATTATGTAGATGCTACATGGGGAGATGCATTTTATACATTTACGGAAGAAAGTACTTCCTATTTAGGTGAGATGCCGCCCATTAATTATGATTATTTCCTTGTTACAACAAAAGATTTGTATGTCACACATGAGCCCGATGGGTCAATCAGGCTTCCGGAATGTGTATCCCAAAAGGACAATTATTATGTCAGGGAAGGATTGTATCTGGATGAATATAATGAAGATAAGTTGAGATTGATTTTTGAGCAGGCTTATGCAGGTAATTCCGGATACGTTATGTTTAAATGCAGTAATGAATCAGTGTTTGATATCATGAAGCAGAAGCTGATTGATGATCAGGAGGTATTTCGATTTATTAAAAATCAGGGTGAGTCGATTGCATATACAGATAATCGTAAGCAGTGTACCATTAGTTTTTGGATTTAGATATTCTAGTATCTAGGCAAATTTCGGTCATTTTGTTATAATCATATAAAGAATGAATAATCCATACAAAATAACGTGTAAATCAAACGGGAGGTTTAGTCATGGAAAAAGAGATGGAAAAAAGCACATATGTGCTTGATAATGGAGAAGGATTTGGAACTGTTAAGATTGCAAATGATGTAGTAGCTATGATTGCAGGACTTGCAGCAACCGAAGTCAGCGGTGTAAGTGCCATGGTTGGAAATATTACAAATGAATTCATGGGTAAGGTCGGCATGAAGAAGCAGACAAAAGGTGTTAAGGTAGACATTATTGACAGGACTGTTTCTGTAGACCTTGCAGTTAATCTGGAATATGGCTTTAATATTCCGTCAACCTGTAATAAGGTACAGGAAAAGGTAAAGAGTGCGATTGAGACGATGACAGGGCTTGAAGTAGCAGATGTTAATATCAGAATTGTTGGTATCAACATGAATGAGAATAAATAACCTAAGACAGAGGATAGGATTAAATGAGCAGAAGAGAGCTTAGAGAACAGATTTTTAAATTTATCTTCAGAGTAGAATTTAATAGCAAGGAAGAGATGGCAGAGCAGGAAAAATTCTTCTTCGAGGATGATGAGCTTGTAATAAAAGAAGAGGATGCAGCATATATTTCCACAAAGAGTAACAAAATATTGGAAAAGCTGGAAGAAATCGATGAGATGATCAATCAGCAGGCTAAGGGATGGACAACAGAAAGAATGAGCAAGGTTGATTTGACTATTATTCGTCTTGCTGTATATGAAATCAAATTTGATGAGGATGTTCCAACCGGTGTTGCAATCAATGAAGCAGTTGAGCTTGCAAAGAAGTTTGGTCAGGAAGAATCATCAGGATTTGTAAATGGTGTCCTTGCAAAATTTGTATAGGTATGGGAAAGCAGAATGTATATACAGTAGCGCAGGTCAATTCTTATATAAAGAATATGTTTATGCAGGATTTTCTACTGCGCTCTGTATTTGTAAAAGGAGAGGTAAGCAATTGTAAATACCACTCCTCCGGTCATATATATTTTACTCTTAAAGATGATAAAGGAACGATAGCGTGTGTAATGTTTGCCGGCAATCGCGCCGGTCTTTCTTTTAAAATGGAGGAAGGCCAGATGGTAGTGGTTGGCGGTAACATTGACGTATATGAAAGAGATGGAAAATACCAGCTCTATGCGAAGCAAATCGTATTGGATGGCGCAGGCCTTTTATATGAAAAATATGAGCGGCTAAAACGTGAACTGGAAGAAATGGGAATGTTTGCTCCTGAATATAAGCAGCCGATTCCAAAGTATATTAAGACATTAGGAGTTGTCACGGCACCGACAGGAGCAGCAGTCAGGGATATCATCAATATTGCGACAAGAAGGAATCCTTATATTCAGATTATACTATATCCTGCTATCGTGCAGGGCGAACAGGCAGCCGAAAGCATCGTAAACGGAATTCATGCACTGGAACATCTTGGTGTAGATACCATGATTGTTGGAAGAGGTGGTGGCTCCATAGAAGATCTTTGGGCTTTTAATGAGAGGATTGTAGCACAGGCTGTTTTTGATTGTAAGATTCCTGTTATTTCAGCAGTCGGTCATGAAACCGACACGACAATCATTGATTATGTAGCGGATTTGAGAGCACCGACTCCGTCAGCGGCAGCAGAACTTGCTGTTTATGATTATAAGCAATTGATGGAACGATTCTCGAATTATCAGGATACATTGAGACTTCGAATGGAGAACCAGATTAAGAGGAAGCAGAATGAACTTTCTACCTATAAGCTCCATTTGAGATATCTAAGTCCAATGAACCAGATACAGGAAAAGAGAACCCTGTGCATGGACTTAGAGGGAAAGCTTGAGGAGGCAATGAAGAGGAAGCTTACGAATAAAAAACATGAGCTTGCTCTTATCGTTGAACGTATGAAAGGCTTGTCACCATTAGATAAGCTAAGTCAGGGCTATGCTTTTGTAGAGAATAGTCAGGGTAAGGTAATTCATGATGTCGGGCAGGTCAAGGAAAAGGATTTGTTACAGATATATGTGAAGAATGGAACAATTCTTACAGAAGTAAAACATGTGCAAATAGGAGAGAAATATGGCAAAGGAAATGACTCTTGAGCAGGCATTTGAAAAATTAGAGGAATCCATAGCAATGCTGGAACAGGATGATTTATCATTAGAAGATTCTTTTAAAATATATCGGGAAGGTATGAAGCTGATTCAGACATGCAATGACAAGATTGATAAGGTCGAGAAAGAAGTTCTGAAGTTAGGTGAAAATGGTGAATTAGATGAATTTTAATGAGGAAATGACAAAAAGGACAGAATCGATAGAGGTACTTCTTAAGAAGTATCTTCCTAAGGAGGAAGGCTGGCAGAAGAATGTCATTGAGGCAATGAATTATAGTGTGACAGCAGGTGGGAAAAGACTTCGTCCTATGCTAATGCAGGAGACTTATAAACTGTTTGGTGGAGAGGGAACTGAGATTGAGCCGTTTATGGCAGCTATGGAAATGATACATACCTATTCTCTTGTACATGATGATCTGCCGGCAATGGATAATGATGAGTATCGAAGAGGAAGAAAAACAACACATGTTGTGTATGGTGAAGCCATGGCTATCCTTGCCGGTGATGGTTTATTGAACTTTGCCTTTGAAACTGCTCTAAAGGTCTTTGAAACAGATGCTGATAAGACAAGGGCAGCAAGGGCACTTGCAGTTCTTGCAAAAAAAGCAGGCATATATGGAATGATAGGTGGGCAGACTGCGGATATAGAGGCTGAAAATCTTGGTAGTAAGGTTACACAAGAGCACCTACTTTTTATTCATGAGCATAAAACTGCTGCATTGATACAGGCATCCATGATGATTGGAGCAATTCTTGCAGGGGCGTCAGATTCACAGATTGAAGTAGTAGAAGAGGCAGCCTATGATATAGGCGTTGCTTTTCAGATACAGGATGATATCCTTGATGTGACAAGTACCTTGGAAACCTTAGGAAAACCGGTCGGAAGTGATGAGAAGAATCATAAGACTACTTATGTAACATTAAAGGGCATTGAGACAGCCAGCCGTGAGCAGAAGGAAATGTCGGCTCATGCAATTTGTCTTTTACAGTCCTTAGAGTTAGAAAATGATTTCCTTATGGAATTGATAAGGAGCCTTATTACACGAATCAAATAGGGTTGATATGCAGAGCTTGTAAAGGAGCTAAACTGATGATTTTAGAAACAATAGAAAAAGAAAATGATATCAAAAAAGTAGCCCCGGAGAAATGGAATCTTCTGGCAGATGAGATTAGAGAGTTTTTAATTGAAAAAATCAGTGTGACAGGTGGACATCTTGGTTCAAACCTGGGAGCGGTTGAACTTACTATGGCACTTCATTTAAGCCTTGATTTGCCGGAAGATAAGATTGTGTGGGATGTTGGACATCAGTCTTATACACATAAGCTTCTTACAGGAAGAAGGGCTGGATTTGAAAATTTGAGAAAATATGGTGGTATGAGCGGCTTTCCAAAGAGAAAGGAAAGCGACTGTGACTGCTTTGATACAGGACACAGTTCCACCTCTATTTCTGCGGGACTCGGACTTGTGAAAGCAAGAGATATCATGCATCAGAATCATACAGTCGTATCAGTAATTGGTGATGGTTCACTGACAGGTGGTATGGCATATGAAGCATTGAATAATGCATCACGAAGTAAGAGTAATTTTATCATTGTATTAAATGACAATAACATGTCTATTTCAGAAAATGTCGGTGGTGTATCAAAATATCTGAATAATATCAGAACGGCGGACAGATACCTTGACATTAAGGAAGGAATCTATAATTCCTTAAAGGACACAAAGATTGGTGATCCCATTGTGGAAAGTATCCGCAGGGCGAAAAGCTCCGTTAAGCAGCTTGTTATTCCGGGAATGTTCTTCGAGGATATGGGACTGACCTATTTAGGACCCGTTGACGGACATAATATCAACGCCATGCTTCGTGTCTTCAAGGAAGCAAAAAGATGTAAGTCAGCAGTGCTTGTGCATGTTATGACACATAAGGGTAAAGGCTTTGAACCGGCAGAAAGGCATCCTGCAAGATTTCATGGGGCGGAGCCATTTGATATTCACACAGGTTTGCCACTGCATCAGAAGGAAAAATCAAATTATACAGATGTATTTTCCACAGTAATGTGCAAGCAGGGAGACAGGAATGAGAAGCTTGTTGCCATAACGGCTGCAATGCCGGATGGAACAGGACTAAAGCGTTTTCGCAATATGTATCCTGACAGGTTTTTTGATGTCGGAATTGCAGAAGAGCACGCTGTTACCTTTGCTGCAGGACTGGCTGCCGGAGGACTAAAACCGGTAGTCGCTATTTATTCCTCATTCCTGCAAAGAGCATATGACCAGATACTGCATGATGTCTGTATCCAGAACCTTCCGGTTGTTTTCGCAATAGACAGGGCAGGTCTTGTTGGAAGTGATGGGGAGACACATCAGGGAATTTTTGATCTGTCTTATCTGTCTTCGATACCGAATATGCATATCATGGCACCTAAGAATAAATGGGAGCTGTCCGATATGTTAAAGTTCGCAATTGATTTTGACGGACCGATTGCAATACGTTACCCAAGAGGTGAAGCCTATGATGGCCTGAAGGAATACCGTGAACCGATCAGATTTGGTAAGAGTGAATGGATTTACAAAGAGAAGGATATTGTGCTTGTTGCAGTAGGTAGCATGGTAAAAACGGCATTGGATGTACGGGATGCCTTAAAAGAAAAAGGATGCCATTGCAGTATCATTAATACACGCTTTGTAAAACCAATCGATACGGAAATCTTAGATGAGGCATATATGAATCATTCGCTTGTGGTAACAATGGAAGAAAATGTGGCAAGCGGTGGATTTGGTGAGAAGGTAAGAGAGTACCTTGACAGTAAGGAAAGAAGAATCAAAATCCTGAATATCACACTTCCGGATGAATATGTAGAGCATGGAAATGTAGATATTTTAAGAAAAGAAGTCGGAATTGATGCAGAGACGATTCAGAAGAGAATCGGGGATCTGATAAATAAAAGAGAGGTTTAAACAATAATGAAGGAACGTTTGGACGTGCTTTTGGTCAGACAAGGCCTGGCAGAGTCACGGGAAAAGGCGAAAGCAGTCATTATGTCAGGCTGTGTCTATGTAAATGACCAGAAAGAAGATAAGGCTGGAGCCATGTTTGATGAGTCTAAGGTACAACTTGAAGTAAGAGGAAACACACTGCGCTATGTGAGCCGTGGCGGACTTAAGTTGGAAAAGGCAATGAAGCAGTTTGAGATATCCCTTGAAAATAAAATATGTATGGATATTGGGGCATCTACGGGTGGCTTTACAGATTGTATGCTGCAAAACGGCGCAGTAAAGGTATATTCTGTAGATGTAGGACATGGACAACTTGCATGGAAGCTTAGAAACGATGAGAGAGTCGTATGCATGGAAAAAACAAACTTCCGCTATATGGTAAGAGATGACATTCAGGATGATTTGGATTTTGCGTCCGTAGATGTTTCATTTATCTCTTTGACTAAGATATTGGGTCCGGCATATCAGCTTTTAAAGCCGGAAGCACAGATGGTATGTCTGATTAAACCGCAGTTTGAAGCGGGAAAAGAGAAGGTTGGTAAAAAAGGTGTTGTCAGAGAACACGCTGTACATAAGGAAGTCATAGAGAATGTTATGGATTTTGCGGTTAGTATCGGATTTGAAATCAGAAATCTTGATTTTTCACCCATACGTGGACCGGAAGGTAATATTGAATATCTGTTGCATATTTATAAAACAGAACATCCAATACAAGAGGATATGGCACCACATGAAAGATATGCTGAGCTTATAAATACTACAGTAGAAAATGCGCATAAAACGTTGGATATTTAAGAAAAACATGATACAATTGGTATAGAAACAGACTTGGGAGCATAGATGAAAACATTTCATATTTATACAAATCAATTGAAAGATAAGGATGGAAGCACGACCGATTATATACGGGATTATCTGATGCGAAGAGGCTGCGTCTGCAAAGAATCTGCAGATTCCAGCGTAGAGGGCATCATTGTTCTTGGTGGCGATGGTACCATGCTTCGGGCAGCAAGAGAGTATCTTGGAATGAATATTCCTATGATTGGAGTAAATCTTGGAACTCTGGGTTATCTTGCAGAAGTAGAAAAGGATCAAATCGATTCTGCACTTGACAGTCTGATTGAAGATAGATATGAAGTAGATAGCAGAATGATGCTAAGCGGGATTCCGGTTATTTCAGGTTCCAGTATGGCACCAATGATTGCGTTAAACGATATCGTAATTAATCGAAAGGGCGCTTTGCATGTGATCCATTTTAAAATCTATGTAAATGGACAACTTCTGAGCACCTATAGCGCAGATGGCATGATTATTTCTACACCAACCGGTTCTACTGCATATAATCTTTCAGCAGGGGGACCAATTGTGGAACCAAGAGCCAGACTGATTATGATGACTCCTGTTTGCTCCCATACTCTGGCAAACAATAGAACGATTATTCTTTCTGAGGATGATGTGATTGATATTGAAATAGCAGAATATAAACAGGATGAAAAGCAGGAAGTAGATGCAAGCTTCGACGGAAGACATCCTGTAAATCTCAATGAAGGAGATAAGATAAGAATCATTCGTTCAGATAAGGTAACAAAGATCATGAAGCTCAGCAAAGTGAGCTTTTTGGAAACTTTGCAAAAGAAGATGCGAATTTACTAAAGGCATGGTTATTAGTGTGAAAGGCATGGTATCGAATGAAGAGACAAAGACATGAAGTCGTGGTTGAGCTGATTAACAAATATGATATTGAGACACAGGAAGAGCTTGCGGCATATCTTCGTGAAGAAGGATTTGATGTAACGCAAGCGACTGTTTCCAGAGATATTAGAGAATTAAAATTATCAAAAATTGCTACTGGAAATGGTAAACAGAAATATATTATACTAAAAAATGATGACAGCCATTTAGGGGACAAGTTCATTCGTGTATTACGCGATGGTTTTGTATCCATGAGTATGGCACAGAATATTCTTGTAATCAAAACAGTTCAGGGAATGGCGATGGCTGTGGCAGCTGCGCTTGATGCCATGAAATTCCCGGAAATTGTCGGATGTATTGCAGGTGATGATACGATTATGGCAGCAGTAAAATCGGTGGATGATACCATGATTGTCATGGAGAAAATCAATAAAATACTCGAAGGAAAATAAAGTAGAGTTTTTACAATCTGATATGTATCAATAGCAAAATGCGGAATTCGTGCAGGAACTTCGTAATATGTCTGGGGAGATACATAAGGAGAAGGACTTATGCTGATTAGTTTGCATGTGAAGAATCTGGCTCTGATTAAGGAGACAGAAGTAAATTTTAAAGAAGGACTTAATATATTAAGTGGTGAAACGGGAGCCGGTAAATCTATAATTATCGGTTCCATTAATCTTGCTCTTGGTGCAAGGGCTGATAAGGATATGATTAGGACAGGTGCAGAGTATGCATTGGTCGAGCTGGTGTTTCAGATAACGGATGAGGATATGCTTTCTCAAATCAAAGAACTGGAGATTCCGGTAGAAGAGGATGGTATTATTATTATCCAGAGGAAGATTCAGCCTGCCAGAAGCATCTGTAAAATATGTGGTGAAACGGCAACGACAAAACAGCTTAAGGAACTATCAGAGCTTTTGATTGATATTCATGGACAACATGAGCATCAGTCACTGCTTTATAAAAAGAACCATTTGTCTATTCTGGATTCCTTTGCGGGTGATGAGTTATCAGCAGTAAAAAATGAACTGAAAAAGACATACCATATCTATAATGAGTTGCAAAAGGAATTGAATTCTTTTGATGCGGATGAAGGAGTAATGGCAAAGGAGCTTTCCCTTGCGGAATTTGAATATCAGGAGATCGAAGATGCAAGGCTTGTTTTAGGAGAGGATGAAGAATTAGAAACGGCATATCGCAGAATGACAAACAGCAGACAGATTGTGGAAGCAGCTTCTAAGGCCTACCAGATGACAGGCTCCGGTGATGAACAGACAGCGGCAGATGCAGTCGGAAGAGCAGTAAGGGAACTTCATTCCATAGAAGCGTATGATTCTAAGGCAGCAGAGCTTGTCTCAGAGTTAGCCAATATAGATAATCTGTTAAGTGATTTTAACAGGAGTATTGCAGAGTATCTTTCTGATATGGAATTTGACGGACAGGTATTTGCAGATACTGAGGAACGTCTGAATCTGTTGAACCATCTGAAATTGAAATATGGCGGAACCATTGAAAAGGTTTTAGAGTATCAGAAGGAAGTAGAGGAAAAAATAGAAAAGCTTCGTAACGCAGATGCATACAAGCTTGCATTGCAGAGTAAGCTTAAAAATACAACGGATGTACTACAAAAGCTTTGTATGAAAGCGTCCGGAATCAGATTAAAGGAAGCAAAGAAGCTTTCTTCCGATATGGTGAAAGCATTAACAGACCTCAATTTCCTCGAGGTACAGTTTGAAATTCAGGTTAGACAGAAGGAAGAATATTCTTCCAGTGGTTTTGATGATGTGGAATTTATGATATCTACAAATCCGGGAGAACCATTGAAGAGTCTTGGAAATGTTGCAAGCGGCGGTGAATTGTCACGAATCATGCTGGCTATTAAGACGGTGCTTGCTTCCAGGGATAAGATACCAACTATGATTTTTGATGAGATTGACACAGGTATCAGTGGAAAAACTGCATGGAAGGTATCAGAGAAGTTAGGTGCTTTATCGGCAGGACATCAGATTATCTGTATCACACATCTTCCACAGATTGCGGCAATGGCGGATCATCATTTCCGAATTGCCAAGCAGGCTGTTGATAATGCAACCGTTACAGGAATTACCCAGTTAGAGGATTTTGAGGTTATTGAAGAACTTGCAAGACTATTAGGCGGTGAAGAAATTACAGATACTGTAAGGGAAAATGCAAAGGAGCTGCTTTGCACAGCGGCTATGAAAAAGAAAGAATATCGTTAATGTCAATAAAAATGCTGTTGTACTTTGAGGAAAGTATAACAGCATTTTTAAATCTTAATTATGGCTAAATTCATATTGCATATATTTCTTTTCAAACAGATCAAGAGGGACAGGACGTCCATAATAGTATCCTTGAACAAGATGAATACCACATTGCTGAATGATAGCTTCTTCCATATCATTTTCAATTCCTTCGCACAGCACAGGAATCTGACACTCCTCAAACATTTCGGCAAGCTTTTTAAGAATATGTATATTCTGCGGATTCCGCATACTGGCAGTTAATACACTTTTATCAAATTTTACAGTGTCTACAGGCGGAATGCCAATTGTTTTGAGTGAGAGAACATCTCTTCCAAAGCCATCAAGACTGATTCGACAGCCATGTTCGTGTATTGTGTAAATGACCTGCAGCATATAGTCAGGATTATTAATGAAACTGCTTTCTGAGATTTCAAATTCCAGGTATTTTTGTGAATCGGGATATTTTTCTATAAGCTCCCGGAATATTTTCATGAACTCTTTCTTTGAAAAATCTCCTTCAGAGAGATTGATACTTACGGAAAGCGGTTCAATGCCGATAGCAATCCAGTGATTTAGCAGCTTTAAGATGCTTTCCATTACAAGAAGGTCAAGTTCGTAAGCAAGATTGTATTTTTCGAGTATAGGTAAAAAAGCATTTGGCTTAAGCAGTTTTCCGCTGTTATCCATAATTCTGACTAAAGCTTCTGCGCGAATGGCTTGGTTATGATTTAAATCAAATATAGGTTGAAGATACAGAATCAGATGCTTATTTATCATTATTTCTTCAAAAAGAGGAAGAATACGATTTTCACAGTTGTTTTTGCTAAGTAAGGAATCCTGATAAAAGGCAATAGCAATCTTATTTTCACCTAAAAAGGAATTATCCAATGTCTTTCTGGCATAGGCAGCATGTGCAATTGCATCTGTCAGGGAATGCTCACCGCTTGATAACAGACAAATGCCAATCTGAAAGGAAAGTGTTATATCGGGATAAAGACAAGAAACATACCCACAAAAATCTGAAAAAGTATTATGTATATATTCATTTGTATGTGAAAGTGTTATTTCATCCAAATCTAACAAAAGCAGAAAAAGGTCTGCTTTTTCACGGCAGGCAGACAATAAATATTCATTGTTACGTACTAGTTTTTGCGCAAAAAGTGAGAGAAAAGCATCTCCCTGCATATAACCGTAATATTGATTAATCTTATGAAAAGAACCAATGTTGACTGATAAAATAGCAAAGCGGTTAGGCTTTGAGGACTTCCACATTTTTTCGGCAAAATCAAGAAAGGATTCCATAGTGGGCAATCCTGTGACAGAATCATGATACATATGTTTTCTCCCAATACACAAATTAATTACGATAAAATATCTGACAATTTATATACTAGCATAAAATATGAGCGACAACAATAGACAAATGGCAAACAGGAAAAATAAATTTTCTCATCAAAAGTAGCTGTATTTTTATGAAAAATCCATATACTACAAGCAGCGAAGAAAAATGTATGTAAATTTGCAGATTTGTGGAAAGGCATGGTAAGCAAGATGAATATAGCAGAAAAAAGAATTCATAGATATCGTATTTTCTTGTATATATTTCTTGGCTTTGCAATTGGAATGTTCTGCTGGGCTGCCTATAGTTATTATAAGCAAAGCATACCTGACACAATAAGGATTAAAACGGGGAGCTGTGAAGAGATTAATTTTGGAATACCGGCATCGGGAACGATTCTGACAGATTCGACAAAAGTAATCACCTTGAATCAACCTGTTACACTTGTTGCGGGAGAAACAGAAGAATCCTATGAAATGGAACTTAAGCTGTTTGGCGTTTTACCACTAAAAAATATTGATATTCAGGTAATTAAGGATACTATGCTTACTCCGATAGGAGAGCCGATTGGTATCTATGTTAAAACGCAAGGGGTTTTGGTAATTGATACAGGGGAATTTAAGGGCATGTCAGGCGAAAAACTCTCACCATCGATGTATAAGCTGCAGGCAGGAGATTATCTGACAGCGATGGATGGGGTAGCAATTACAGGTAAAAAGCAGATTAAGGAGTATGTAGAGCAAAGTGAAGGAAAAGATATCATTTTTCAAATATCAAGAAAAGAAGAGATTATACAGGTTAAAATCAAGCCGGAACTTGATGAGCAGGGAAGCTATAAAATGGGTGCATGGCTAAGAGATAGTGCACAGGGAATCGGAACAATGACATATATGGATCAGAATCATCGTTTTGGTGCATTAGGGCATGGTATCAATGATATGGATACAGGAGAATTATTAAAGCTTGGGAACGGGCTGCTTTATGAGACACAAATCGTAGCTATACAAAAGGGAGAACGGGGAAAACCTGGGGAATTAACAGGAGTGATTGAATATCAACCGGATAAAGTTACAGGCGTGATAACCAGGAATACAGGTGAAGGCATCTATGGTGTTGCTACAGAAGATTTTCTAAAGAAGGAAGTTAAGGAATTGCCGGTTGCCTTGAAACATGAAATTACAACAGGACCGGCACAGATCTACTGCAATGTGAGTGGAAATGCTGATTATTATGATATTGAACTGACAAGGTTGTCATATCAAGAGGAAAATAAGAATCGTCAGATATCCTTTCGTGTGACTGATGAACGATTATTGCAATTGACAGGAGGAATCGTTCAGGGGATGAGTGGGGCATGTATAATTAAAGATGGTAAGATTATAGGGGCAGTAACACATGTTCTTGTTGATGATCCGAAAAAAGGATATGGTATCTTCATTGAGGACATGCTTGCGCAACAAAAGTAGAAGCGATATAATACAACTATGAAAAGATGGAAAGAATAAGCGGGAAAGGTAGGAGATCATATGGCAGTAATTCATTTAAATGCAGAAAGCTTTGAAAAAGAAGTGTTGCAATCAGATATCCCTGTTTTAGTAGACTTTTGGGCACCTTGGTGTGGACCTTGTAAAATGCTTGGACCAATCATTGAAGAAATTGCTGAAAGTGTTGATCATGTAAAAATTTGTAAGCTGAATACAGATGAAGCTGATCAAATAGCTATCCGGTATAGAGTTATGTCTATACCAACCTTAATACTATTTAAAAATGGACAACCTGTAGCGACTTCTATTGGTCTTAAGTCAAAATCAGAAATACTACAATTTTTAAATTCATAACACAAAACAAACCCGAAAGCAGATAAACGCTTTCGGGTTTGTTTTATGCAGTAATATATTTGAAACTGGAATAATTTTCATTTTGAATCAGAGTTTCCAATTTATTGAATTCCTTTGCGGGGAAAGGATTCCAGTTCTCTTCGTATGAAATTAAGTGTTTCTTTTCGGTATAGAAATCGAAGGCTCTATAAAGGCTTTCTGCTAAGTGTGTCAAATCAATTTCAGAAAAAAAGAGTAACTCTTTAACCGATATTTTTTCAAGAAATTCAGATAAAGACATCTCACCATATGTATGCATTTCCTTCCAATGACAAGTTTCTTCTGATGTGTAAAAAATATATAAAAGACAATTATCGCCGGAATAATCAAAGAAAAGTACATAAGTCCCCGGAATTTCATCTAAAGTAATATATCCGGAGGTCATCTTACCGGAAAGAAGCTGATTTATTATTTTTATAAGATGCGTTGGCGCATCATTTCCCCATTTATCAGAAGCCGATACTGCGGTTCTTTTCGAAATTGTACTGAACTCTGCTTCAAACCAACCATTTTCAACAGAATTAATCTTAAAACTAACAGATTGCATATAAAACCACCCCTTCCACAAAACATATTCGTTGTTTTGACAACGAACAGAATTAAACATACGACAAGTTGTATAGAAAGTCAATATGTTTTACTAATGTATTATAAAAAGTGCAATATAATGCAAAAAATATGCAGAAATAATCATTTAAATGAATAACAGATAGTCTGTTATCATATGGTAAATTTGCTTAATTTCATAAAGAGTCTATTCGGTGAAATTGCCAAAATCAAAGAAATAGCAGAGATTTTTCTTACGAGGAAATAATGAAAAATGATAAAATAAATACAATAGCAGGAAGGCTATGTTGATAAATTTGAAAGGGCAGTGATAAAAATGTTTGAAATAGGTGACTTTGTTGTAAAGGCAAATAGCGGAATATGTAAAATAGAAGATATTGGACACCTGGACATATCTTCTGCGAATAAGGACAGGCTGTATTTTTACTTAAATCCAATTGGAGAAGCAAACTCAAGGTTATATGTTCCTGTTGATAAGGCTGATGCAGGGTTGCGTAAGGTAGTTACCGAAAAAGAAGCATGGGAAATCATTGAAAAGATACCGGAGGTAGAAGAAGCATGGATATCAGATGACAAACAGCGTGAGCAGACCTATAAAGAAGCAATACAAAGCTGTGATCCTCAAAAGCTGATCAGTATCATAAAGAATATGTATCATAGAAAGGAAAGACGAACTGCTCAGGGAAAGAAAAATACTTCTGTAGACGAACACTTTTTTAAACTCGCGGAGAATAATCTTTATACAGAACTTGCCTTTGCAATTGGGCGTGAAAAGGATGAAATGAAGAAGATTATTGCAGAGAAAATGGAGAATAAATAATGAAGTGATTAAAGTATCGGTATTAATATATAAAAATACCGATACTTTTTTCTTGTCAGATTACAGTTTACAAGAGAGTGTACAGGGGGGGCAATATGGTTACCTTTATCCTTAAGGGATATTCTGAAAAGGAAGAATTTATCGGGATTTTAAAATAGGAAAAGGAATTTAACACTGTATTATTGATTCAGTCAATTTTTGGGATTTACAATAGTAGAGCTTAAAATGTTACACAATTCATACAATTTAAGAAGAAAAAGAGAATTGTATAGGAGGATTCCCAGAAAAAATAAGCATTTATTTGGAAAAGAAAAATTAATGAAAAAAGATACAATTTCCTGTTGACAGATGAAAAACGGCGTGGTAAGATAATCTTCGTCGCTGAGGAAAACGGACAGGCAGTCAAGAAAACGGATTATTCTTTCAGAAAGAAAAATGAAAAAGTTCTTGACAAGATATAACAACTTATGATATTCTATTAAAGCTGCGTCTGATAAAACAGCAACAAAGAAAACAGACAGAACATTGACAAATAAACAGTAATGCAACCCTGAAAATTCTAATGAGAAAAGAGTTCAAAAGGAACTCCTTCAATGAATATTCAGAGAACAAATCCTTTATAACAGCAATGTAAATTGCAACGGATAAAAACCATAAAAATGGTTAGCCAGTTTAACTGGTGCTAGTATGAAACTTTTAAACATGAGAGTTTGATCCTGGCTCAGGATGAACGCTGGCGGCGTGCTTAACACATGCAAGTCGAACGGACTTTTATTGAAACCTAGTGATATAAAAGTTAGTGGC
>JALEWA010000127.1 GCA_022788085.1 Lachnospiraceae bacterium | reverse complement strand
AGCAGCTTTGAGGTAATAAATTCGTTAAAACGGGCAACAACAATTCCCACTTTGATGTTATTAGCTACAAGATTTCCTTCATATGTTTTCATTTTTCCTATTCCTTTCGTGATTATGTATTTTGTTTTGGATTAATAATTTAACAGGTGTCCCATTTTTAATTGCTTTGTCCTTAGATAAAACAAATCATGTGCAGTTGCATGCATTTGGATAGGGACACGATTGGTAATTTCCATGCCAAATTCCTCAAGCTGATATACTTTATCGGGATTATTCGTGAGTAAACGTAAGGTTTTTACACCAAGGTCACGCAGAATCTGTGCACCGATGTAATATTCACGTTCATCACCGGCAAAACCAAGGGCAAGATTTGCTTCCAGGGTATCCATTCCCTGTTCTTGAAGTTCGTAAGCCCGTAGCTTGTTAATTAGTCCGATGCCACGTCCTTCCTGACGCATATAGAGTAGGATACCGCGTCCTTCCTGTTCAATCTGGGACATCGTGGCAGCAAATTGCTGACCACAATCGCAGCGAAGGGAGTCAAAAACATCACCGGTAAGACATTCGGAGTGTACACGGCACAAGACATCCTTGCCATCACCAATATCCCCTTTTACTAAGGCTATGTGATGTTCTCCATTTAAGCGGTTGACGTAGCCATATGCCTTAAATTCTCCATATTTTGTGGGCATTTTTGTGATTGTTACACGGTCAATTAGTTTTTCGTGCTGTTTTCGGTATGCCTGTAAAGCCTTGATGGTAATGAATTTAAGATTCTTGGCTTTGGCTAGCTCAATAAGTTCGGGAGTACGCATCATGGTTCCGTCTTCTTTCATGATTTCACAGCAAAGTCCACATTCTTTTAGACCTGCAAGACGGCATAAATCAACAGTAGCTTCCGTATGACCATTTCGCTCTAATACACCATTTTTTCGGGCAAGCAGAGGAAACATATGCCCCGGTCTTCGAAAATCCTCTGGTCTTGCATCTTCTTCAACGCATTTCATAGCGGTAATGGAACGCTCAGCGGCAGAAATTCCTGTTGTGGTGCTTACATGGTCAATGGAAACGGTAAAAGCTGTTTCATGATTATCGGTGTTCTGTGTTACCATCTGTGGAATTTGCAGCTTTTGTACGAAGGCCTCAGACATTGGCATACAGATTAGCCCTTTCCCATACGTTGCCATGAAGTTGATGTTTTCCGTGGTAGCAAACTGGGCGGCGCAAATGAAATCTCCTTCATTTTCACGGTTTTCATCATCCGTAACTAAGATAATTCGGCCTTGCCTTAACTCTTCAAGAGCCTCCTCAATTGTGTTATAAGTGAACATAATATATCCTCCTTTTATGATTAACTAATATCCATGCTGCAAGAGCCATTCACGTGTGAACGTATTTTTCTGCGATGTTGGCGCTGTAGGCATCAGGAATTTCTCCACGTATTTTCCAATGATGTCATTTTCTAAATTTACGGTATCGCCAATTTTGCGCATGCCAAGTGTTGTCACTTTAGCAGTATGCGGAATGACGGAAACGCAAAAGAAATCAGCAGACAGGCTTGCTACAGTCAGACTGATACCATCGATGGCAATAGAGCCTTTTTCAACGATATAGTGCATAATGGAAGAATTAGCCTGAATGGTAAACCGGACAGCGTTGTCATCGCGTCTGATTTGCATGACCTTTCCAATGCCATCCACATGACCGGCTACAATATGACCATCAAAGCGTCCATTTGCAGGCATGGCACGTTCCAGATTTACAGAGCTGCCACATGTTAAGCCGGAGAGGGCGGAGCGGTTTAGTGTTTCATGCATAACATCTGCCGTGAAGCTATGCGATGAAATGGAGGTAACGGTCAGACAGACACCATTTACCGCAACGCTGTCTCCAATCTTAAGCTGTTCTAAGACGATTTTAGCCTGTATCTGCAAAATGGCAGAGTGTGTTCCCTTCTGAATCTGTGTCACCTTTCCAATTTCCTCAATGATTCCGGTAAACATTGTTATCGACCTCGCCTTCTATCAAAATATCGTTTCCAAGCTGTTGCAGGCTTGTATTTTCCAGGGCAACACCAGTTGCAGGAGTGGAGAAACCTAAACCACTAATGGGAGTCTTTGCAGTCTTACCGCCAAAAAGCTTGGGGGCAATATATGCCATAACTTTTTGTACGATGCCACTTTGAAGTGCTGACCAATTCAGTGTCGCGCCACCTTCCAGTAAAATGCTGTCGATTCCTTGTTCACCGAGAAGCTGCATAAGTATTTGAAGATTTACATATTCGTTTTCTTTTGGAATCGTAAGAATATGACAGCCGGCTTGTTCATAAACAAAATGCTTTTCCTTTTCCTGACAACAGGTCGCAAGGATTGTTGGAACTTCCTTCGCTGTTTGTACAACTTGGGAATCAAGTGGTGTCCGCAGGTTTGTATCACAGATAATACGAATCGGATTACGACCACCTTCCATACGACAGGTGAGAAGTGGATCATCAGCTAAAACAGTTCCGATGCCTACCATGATAGCCCGGCAGCGATGTCGTTGCTCATGCACATGTGCTCGTGCTTCTTCTCCTGTTATCCATTGGGAAGCGCCAGTATAGGTTGCAATCTTTCCGTCAAGTGTCATGGCATATTTCATCACAACATATGGGCGTTTTGTCTGAATAAAATGGAAAAAGATATCATTCAGCTTCCGGCATTCTTCTTCCATTACATGCTCTGTGACAAGAATTCCATGGTTACGAAGAACTTCAATGCCCTTTCCGGCAACAAGGGGATTCGGGTCACCACAGCCAACGACTACATGGCTGATTCCTGCTTCTATGATGGCATCTACGCAGGGAGGCTGCTTTCCATGATGACAGCATGGCTCTAAGGTTACATACATGGTGGCTCCTTTGGGAGATTCAAAACAGGCTGCAAGGGCATTTCGCTCTGCATGTGCTTCACCGTAGCGCTCATGATAGCCACTTCCGATTATTTTCTCATTTTTTACAATCACAGCTCCAACCATTGGGTTTGGAGAAACATAGCCACAGCCTTTTTTAGCAAGCTCTAGAGCTAACTGCATATAATAAGTATCGTGATTCATATTTGTGTCCTTTCCGGTAATAAGATAAGCATAAAAATGCCCTGAACCTTTAGACGATTCAGGGCATGAAAATACAGAGTGCACATAAAAAGCTCTGGAATTACAAAAATTCCAGAGCAGATAATATCTCATGTACACTAGTTTCTATAAAATATCTTCTTTCATCCAGACTGTACTGTCGGCTTCGGAGTTACACCGAATCATGCCTTACGGCTCGTGGGCTTTACCACCGGTAGGGAATTGCACCCTGCCCTGAAGACGTATTCAATTGTTAAGAAGTATACAGAATATGTTAACCGGTGTCAAGGGGATTTGAAAATAAATGTGCGCGAACCATGACGCAGCAAAGTAAAATCATGTTATAATGGTTCTACTAATAGAAAGAAGGAGTGAGGGTAATGAATGGAAGAAGGCTATGCACAAAAATAGGTTGTCTGTGTATGACAGTTTTACTGACATTTGGCATTGTTTTATGTGGAAATGGTAATGTAATAGCAGAAAAGAATGTGGATACAAGAGTGGAAATGATTCTTAGTAAAATGACATTGCGGGAGAAAATCTGTCAGATGTTGTTTGTGACACCGGAAAGCATCGCAGAAGTATCACCTGTTACCAAAACGGATAGTAAAATGAAAACGGCCATTAACATGTATCCTGTAGGAGGTATCATTTACTCTAAGCCAAATCTGATTAGTAAGTCACAGACAAAGAAAATGATTGAGGAAATTCAAGCGGAGTCTTCCATTAATCTGTTTATTGCAGCGGATGAGGAAGGTGGAACGGTTAACAGACTAATGAAGAAGCTTGGTACTACTTATATTGGCTCTATGTATGACTATCGAAATATGGGAATTGAAACGGCATACCGGAATGCTTATACCATAGCAGGTGATATGGCAGCATTAGGCTTTAATCTGGATTTTGCGCCAGTAGCAGATGTATGGTCAAATCCTGATAATACGGTAATTGGAAAGAGAGCTTATAGTAATGATTTTTCACAGGCAGCCATTCTGGTGAGTGCTGCAGTTTATGGTTTTCATGATGGAGGTGTGTTATGTACGCTAAAGCATTTTCCGGGACATGGAGATACCGTAGAAGATTCCCACAAATCCATTGCTTATGTAAATAAATCCAAGGAAGATATCTATGCACAGGAGCTTCAGCCTTTTGCAACCGGAATTGCAGCAGGAGCGGATTTTGTCATGATGGGACATCTGATGGTAAGCAGTTTGGATGAAGATAACCCGGCAACATTATCAGAAAGTATTATTCAAGACACTTTGCGGGAAGATTTGGGCTTTCAGGGAATTGTGATCACAGATGCCATGAGGATGAGTGCATTAGCAGACCGATACACGGTGGAAGAAGCTGCAGTAAAGGCAGTACAGGCAGGAAATGACATGCTTCTGGATCCGGTAGATATCGATAGAACGATAAATGCTCTTATGGATGCTGTCGCACAAGGAACCATTACAGAGGAGAGGATTAACGAAAGTGTCAGAAGAATTTTGACAGTTAAGATGGAAACAGGAATTATATAATTTATAAGTATGCCTACTAAAAATTTTCAGTCAAAAAGAAGAGGATTTTATTGACAATTAAAGTACTATAGGACTATTATGAAATTATGAGAGCTTAGTTAGGCATCTAGGGGAAACTTAATAATTTTTGATGGTAGTAAGGGAGATCATTTCATGAAGAATCGAGAGGCGAATGAAAAGGTACTTAGGGCGATTTCTATTGGATTGGCTGCATTTATTGCAAGCTCAACACCTATGACGGTACTTGCAGAGTCCGATGATAATCAGAATCAGGAAAAGGGAGATATAGTTCCGGATTCTGCAGATCAAGGTACGGATAATGAGGAAGATCAGTTGTCTGCCCAGGAGGAAAATCAGCAGGAAACAACAAGTCCGGTATATCCAACAGGAACAAATGAAAGCCATATGGCAGAGCATATCAGCAATAAGGGTGAGGAATTTAATAATGTAGAAACATCCGGTGCAGAGTCTGTGGAAGCTATGCAGAACACAGCTGACACTGCAGAAGAAGCAGCCGGTGAGGCAGAAGCAAAAGCAGATATTGTACAGGATAATGTAGATAAGTTGCTCGGTACAGAGGAAAATCAGGGACTTATTGACCAAATAAATCAAGAAGCAGAAAATGCTGAAAATGCAATTTCAGAAGCAGAAAAAGCTGCTGATGAGGCAGAGGCAATTGCATCAGAGGCGGAGAGTGCACTCGAAAATTTGGAAAACTCACAAACAGAATATAATGATGCTATACAGGATGCTCAAGACAAGGTGGATGCGGATATTCAAGATAATACGGCTGATATAGTTAATCAGGCGCAGGAAGCAGCACAACAGGCGGAGGATGCCAAGACACAGGCTCTTGGCAATCTGGAGACAGCGCTGAATGTGGCAAAGGATAATGAACTTGGAACGGAACTGACAGAGGAACAGAAAGAGGATATTCTTTCTGCTGTTCAGGAAGTGCAGGACGCAGCACAGAAAGCAGAGGAGGCTGTGACTTCAGCACAGGAAGCAGTAACTGCCGCAGAAAATGAACATCAGGCAGCAATTGATGAGTATGATAAGATGGCAATGACTTATGGATTGCCTTTGTATAAGGATTTGGAAAGAGACGAGAATGGTCAGCTGAAATTCGATGATTCAGGCAACCCTATTGGAACAATTACTTATACAAAAGATGATATTGCAGGGCTTGTAGATGAAGAAGAATATGCCAAAATTCAGAGTTTGCAAAATGCGCATGACACAAACATAAATAACATGAATCAGGCTGTTGTAGAATCAAAGATACAGGCAGTCCAGGATACTGAACAGACAGTTACTGATGCACAGGATGCATATAATACAGCTGCGGATAATTACAATGAAACATTAGAGAGCGCTGACAAAGTATTGCAGGCAGCAAAGGATGCTTCCATTGATGCCGAAGAGCTGTCTAAGGAAGCAGAGAAAGCAGCAGATGAGACACTGAATTATTATGTAAATAAAGCACAGGATGAGACGGATGCAGCAAAGCAGGCCGTTGAAGAAAAAGAACAGGAGATTGCCTCTGCCCAAGCCGCACAGGCAGATAAGCAGTCAGCCTATGAAAGGATAAAAGAACAGGCAATAGCAGATGCAGAGAGCCAATATACATCCGATGTTGAGGACGCAAAATATGCATATGACTATGCAGAATCTGTTGTAGGTGAGAAAAAGTGGGATTATGAACGTGCAAAATATGCATACGAGACAGCAGAAAGCAATTACAATGAATACAAGAAGAATAACTGGTGGAAGGTTTGGAAATGGACCGGCAGTGAGGAATATAAAGCATATATTGCAGCAAAAAAAGCATATGAAGATGTAGATAAATCTTTAAAAGAGTCTCAGAACGCAATGGATAAAGCCCTGAAAGAATATGATGCCTTAAATACACAGTCTGCTAAGGATGAATATGTTAATAAGGCAATTGAAAATTCAAAGGGAACAGAGGAATATAAATCACTGGTTGAGGCTCAGAATGAAGTAAACAAGCTGACAGACGAGAAGAATGTGCTGACAGCAAATTATACTGTGAAATCAGAAGAACTTGCAAGCAGACAGAAAGAGGTAGAGGAGATTCAGGCTACCTATCTGAAGGAATTAGAGGATACACAGGCAGATTTAAGAGATGCTTTGATTCAGCAGGTAAATGATTCTATTATTGATAAGAGCAATGTAATCAATCAGGTAGAATTTGACAGAGCATTATATGCATGGGCACAGGATTATACACAGTATTTATGCGAACATGGAGAAGCACATACCATTGGTGATATTACTTATTGGTTTGACAGTTATGGTGATGATGATGCGAAGGTAATCAGAGAGCAGATTAATAACAAGTATCCTGTTTCCGGTCAGAACTGGTGGAATAGTCTGTGGACAAATATTAAGGATTATGTAGATGATACTAAGGTTCTGGAAGGTATTGTAAGCGGTTCGAACCATGATGAGGTTATGGAGAATTGGATTCAAGTCTATAAGGAATCTTTACAGGGGCTTGAAGAAAAGAAAGCCATCATGGAATCGAAGTTATCTGCATTAAATGCTGAGGCAGCGGCGGAGGAAGCTAAGGCTGCCGTAAAAGAGGTTACGAATGAAGATGGAAGTCTGAAGGTGGAAGCACTCACAACGAAAACAGATGCAGAAGGAAAAGATATCTTTGAAACTGCTTCTGCAAGAGTGGAGGAAGCAGAGAATACCCTGGCAGAGATTAAAGAAAATGCTAAGAATTATACTTCCTTAAATAAAGTAAACCTTACAAAACTGTTGAATCAGATTGCATCTGCAGAAAATGCAGTTCAAATGGCAAATGATGCTTTGGATCAGGCAAAGAAGGATAAGGATGCGGCAGTACGTTATGCGACATATGCAGCAAATTATGCAGAGTATGCCAAGGAACAGGAGCAGAATCCGTCACTTCAGAAGGCGACAGGCTTTGCCCAGATAGCTAAGGATGAGCAGGGAAATATAATTTATAATACCGGTAATATCAATGGATTTGATGAGGAGGATGGTAAGGTTGTCAGCAGACCTCAGACCTATTTCACTGCGATATCCGGATATAAGTCTATTACAGTTCCTGAAAGTGTATATCGTCTGTATCTTGCAGCTATTGTGGAGCATGAGAAAGATAACCAGACAGGTATCGTTGACAAGGCCGGTGCCGGAATTGCAATGCAGACAACTGATAATGAGAAGGGAAGCCTTCCACTGCTGTATTGGGAACTGGATGAAAATAATAATATGACAGGCAATTATTTTACCAGTACTACACAATTGAAGGATGGTGGTAAGTATTTCATTGCATATACCTTCAAAAAGGAATCTGATATGAAGACAAAGGGATACCATTTTGATGGATATATGTACGTATATGAGGTACAATCAGAAGATAAGCCGGACACACCACCGACACAGCCGGAAGAAACACCGGAAACACCACCGACACGACCGGAAGAAACACCGGAAACACCACCGACACAGCCGGAAGAAACACCGGAAACACCACCGACACAGCCGGAAGAAACACCGGAAACACCTCCGACACAACCGGAAGAAACACCGGATACTCCTTCAGCCCCACAGGATGATCAGAATCCTACGGTTGCAAGAATTGCTGTAATTAATGATACAGTTCCGACCGATACCATGATTATCGAGGAGCCTGTTCCTCTGGCAGATGGTATTGACGAGTCTGGTATTATCATTGAGGATGAGGATGTGCCTTTAAGTGATTCTGTTCCAAAAACCGGTGATACTTCTATACCGACAGCTCCATTTGCAGCAACAGGTATGTTAGCGATTGTAGCAGGATTTTTCCTTAATTTGTTCAAGAAAGACAGGAGATAGCATGGAAGAAAGAAGAAAAATAAACCGAACTGAATATCATTCCAATAGTGTAATTGTCGTTTGCGAAACAGAACAGAAGCTTTATGTAGAAGTTGAAAATGTAAGCCCGCTTGGAATGGGAGTTCATGCTCCGGCTGATTGCCCTGATATTTTGGGAAAAGACATTATTATTATTACGGAAACATTGATCATGTATGCATTGGTGAACCGTATGGAAAAGCTTGAGGATGGCAGCTTCATTGTCGGAATTGAGGCAAAGAAATTTACAGATGAAGTGTTAAAGTATTTATTTGAACACATTGGTTAATGGAATAATAAAAGACAACGGCATCTGAGAAATCAGATGCCGTTTTGCTTGCTATTATGCCTTTGGTTTGATAAAGTAAATGGTATGATATGAATAAAGTCTATAATAAGATAACAATATACGGAGAATCATATACCGAGGTTTCTTTGATTAAGAAGGCATTTGAGGAAAGAACAGATAAGACAGGAACTATTATTCATAATGGTATTGAGTATCAGGCAAATGTTACATATTTAAAGGATTTTGACTGGGCAATTGTGCAATGCGTAGAAACTGAGGAAATCTTTAAGGATTTGATGTATATTGATATATGGCAATACGTTTCATTAACGATAGTTGTTATTATTATCCTTTGCGTAGTAAGAATTATCATATACTGGCATCGAAGTAACAGAAAGATCAATACAGATACTCTGACTGGTTGCAGCAGTCGTGCAGCAATGCAGAATCTGATAGAACATCTAAGTTCAATGAAACAATATGACATATCTGTCATCTATCTTGACTTGAATAAATTCAAACAGATAAATGATACTTATGGACATGATTATGGTGATAAGATATTATGCATTTTCAGTGATGTATTAGTGGATACATTTGGCAAGGAAGGCTATGTAGGTCGAATTGGCGGAGATGAGTTCATGGTTGTCTTATTAAATACAAAGGAAGAAGAGATTACAGACTTGTGTGAAAAAGCTGATGAATGCTTAAAGGAAAGGGGAAAAGAACTGGAAATCGCTTTTCCAATAAGTACTTCTTACGGATTTGCAACACGAAGAAGAGGAAGTAATGAAGATTTGAATGATATTGTAAATAAAGCAGATGAGAGGATGTATGATTATAAGGAGAGTCACTGATAAGCTTTTTTGGGCTTGACAATGAATTGTTATGGTTTCAGTCTGATTTTAATTACATAACTTAAACTTCGCACATTAATAAGTGGTTATGAGCCCTAAGAATTCAACTTAAATTATCCATTTCTTACAAAAAATTGATAGCATCGAAATACCTTGTATATGTCTACATCGATGCTATTTTTAGTTCTTTTAAAAGAGGGGAAACATCGAAAAACTTATTTTATGCTTACATCGATGCTATTTTCTCCATTTTTCAAAAAAATCAGCATCGATATATTGTATTTAGATATATCTCGATGTAAATAATTGAAAAAAAGGCATTTTTGAGCATCGATAAAATTACTATGGTCTATTTTCGATGTAAAATGTTTTTTACCCTTATTTATATATGAGTGCTGTAGCATTAGCAATTTCAAAGAACGAAAAGGATAATATAGCCTGTTTTCATTTAGGAGAAAAAGGAACTGGGTGTAGCTGTGTAGTAAATGGAGCACCGATAAGTGGGTTTTGTGGTTTTCAAGGAGAATTAGGATTTATTCCCTTTTACGGACAGAAAACATCTCGAGACCTTATTTTAAAGGAACCTCAAAATATAGATATGGAAGAATTTGTGGGAAAAATGCTCATCTCTATGATCACCGTTGTAAATCCGAAATGTATCATTTTGTATTTACCTGGTAATGAATGGAAATTGGATTTCAATAAATATTGCAGCAAATTTATCCCGGTTGAAGTGTTACCGGAATTCATTTTTTCAGATTCCTATGATAAGGATTATTTTGATGGAGTAAAAATGACAGGAACGTCATTAATCTTTCAGGCTATGAACAGATTATCTTTTTAGACAAGGAGACAACAATGGAAAATACAGCATTTGATTATAAGAGAATAGCAGAAGGATATAAGAAAAGACCGTTTCTGCATAAACAGGTAATAGAGAGATTTCAAAAAGATATTTGTGGGCAAAGATTCATGTGTGACTGGATATAGGATGTGGCGCAGGATTATCAACGAAGGCGTTGAAAATCATATGCAATCAGGTAATCGGTTCTGATATTTCTTCCGAGATGGTATCGGTTGCCAAAGAAGTATGCCAGCAGGATACGGATATTTCATTTATAGTAAGTAAGGCAGAAGATATTCCGGTGACAATACCGAAAATGGATATCGTTACAGCAGCCGGAGCCATTCAATGGATTGACAGAGTGACATTTTTGAAAAATATAAGAAATGTTATGGCAGAGAATGGATATATGCTGATTTATGATTTTGCCATATCTGATCAGATGCTTCAAAATGAAGCATACACTCGCTGGTGGCATGATGAATATCTAAAGGAATTTCCAAAGCCTTTTCGAAATGAACACAAATGGGCACAAGAAGATGTAGCAGAGTACGGATTTTCCATTCTTAATCAAATATCCTATGAAATGGAATACGAATTTGACTTAGCATCTTTTATAGAATTTATGATGATTCAGTCAAATGTGAATGCCAAAATCGA
>JALEWA010000120.1 GCA_022788085.1 Lachnospiraceae bacterium | reverse complement strand
CAACGCAGATTGGAGAATATATGAAAGGGTTGATGCTGGAAAATGGTAACCGACAGATTAGAAAAATGTAAACAGGAAATGACAGAGCAGCTGCGGGAACAAATTGATTTCACCAGAGAGGTATCGGATGAAGAGATACAGGATATGATTGATGATTTGATTATTCACAGTGGAAGAATTTATGCATTAACACTTGAAGAGCGGCAGAGGCTTGGGAAGGAAATCTTTCATGATGTCAGAAGACTTGGTATTTTACAGGAGCTCGTTGATTCGGATGATATTACAGAAATTATGATTAACGGAACAGGGAATATTTTTTATGAAAAAAAGGGAAGCCTGTACCGGTGGGATAAGCATTTTGAATCGGAACAAAAGCTGGAGGATGTGATTCAACAGATTGTTAATAAGTGTAACAGGACAGTAAATGAAGCTTCTCCCATTGTGGATGCCAGATTGGAAAATGGATCCCGTGTCAATATTGTGCTTGCACCGATTGCATTAAATGGTCCGATTGTAACCATTAGACGCTTTCCGGATCATCCGATTACCATGGAACAACTCATATCATATGAATCCGTAACGCAGGAGGCTGCAGAATTCTTAAAAAAGCTTGTGATTGCAGGCTATAATATCCTGATTAGTGGTGGAACCGGTTCAGGTAAGACTACTTTCTTAAATGCATTATCGCAATATATCCCCAAAACAGAACGTATTATAACAATAGAAGATTCTGCAGAGCTGCAGATACGTGGAATACCAAACCTTGTAAGTCTTGAAACCAGAAATGCCAATGCGGAGGGAGTAAAGGAAATTTCCATTCGTGATTTAATCAAAACCTCTCTTCGTATGAGACCGGATAGAATTATTGTCGGTGAGGTTCGTGGTGCAGAAGCAATCGATATGCTGCAGGCGTTGAATACAGGGCATGATGGATCACTAAGCACCGGACATGCTAATTCAGCAAAGGATATGCTTGCCAGACTTGAAACCATGGTTCTTATGGGGATGGAGCTGCCACTTGCTGCTGTCAGGGGACAGATTGCCTCCGGGGTGGATATTATTGTCCATCTGGGAAGATTACGTGACAGATCAAGAAGAGTACTTGAAATAACAGAGATTATTGGCTATCAGGACGGAGAAATACAGACGCAGAGCCTTTATCAATTTGAGGAAGAAGGAGAGGAGGAGAACAGGATTATCGGAAGCTTGCATAAGAAACATGATATGGCACATGTTCAAAAGCTGCTTGCTGCCGGAATCAAAGTTAATGATGAAGAAGATACTAACAAAAATAATTATACTAACAAAAATAAAAAACAAGAATGAAATTCCTGATTATAGAAATTACTCTTTTTCCATGGCAGAGCTGATACGTTTTATTCTGGAAGCATGTGGAATTCTTGGCATAATAAGCGTTCTGTTCTATGACAGTTTCTTACCTTTTTACCTTCTCATTATTCCCTTTTTATATTTTTATCTTAATCGAAAGCAGAAAAAGCTTTGTATCAGGCAAAAGCAGGTATTAGAGAATCAGTTCCGTGAAATGATACTTGCCGTTTCCTCTCATTTACAGGCAGGTTTTTCTGTAGAAAATGCCTTTTATGAGGCGTACAGGGATATGAATGTGCTTTATGGAAGAGACAGCCTTATGGTGAAGGAAATGGTTCTTATGATACGAAAACTTGATAACAATGAGCAACTGGAGCAGATTCTGATGGAGCTGGCTAAGAGAAGTGATTGTGAGGACATTTGTGAGTTTGCAGGAGTCTTTATGATTGCAAAACGTGGTGGGGGAGATATCCGAAGCATAATTGCACGGACAGCAACCATGATTGGAGACAAAATAGAAGTCAAAAGGGAGATAGAAACCATCATGAGTGAAAAAAAGCTGGAACAGAACGTGATGCAGTGTATGCCGTTTTTTCTGATAGGTTATCTGTCGCTGACTACAAAAGGCTTCTTTGACAGTCTGTATCATAATTTGTTTGGAATTCTGCTAATGACAGGCTGTCTTATCGTATATATATTTTCTGTTTTTGTATCGGAAAAGATACTGGCAATTGACATTTAGGAAAGGAGGAGGAGATGGAATTTGTAAAAAAGCTGGCAGCTTTCATTTATGGCAGACTCGAACATAATAAGAAGGGCTGCTTTACGAACAATACGACAGTCAGACAGGATTTAAAGATACTATATCCCATGCAGGATATCACAGCAAAACAGAAAGCATTTGAAATAGAAAAGCTTTCGCTTGGAATTCTTGTTTTCTTTGCAGGAGTTTTGTTTGGAAGCATATTAATCATAAAAGAAGGCAGAGAAGAAACCATTAACCAAAACCGTCTGCAGAGAAATCCTTATGGGGAAGGGGCAAGCAGTATAGAGTTGCTTGCAGAGAATGGCGAAGAAACAGCACAGATATCTTTGGAGCTGGAGGAAAGGAGCTTTTCCATAGAAGAGCTGGAGACATGTTACAAAGACTTTTTGGCAGAGCTTGAGAAGGTAGTATTAGGTAAGAATTTGTCATTTGAAGAAGTTACTTATGATTTGGTTTTGCCTGACTGTATAGAGGGATATCCCTTTTTGGTGGAATGGCAGACTGATGAGGAATACATCGATGCAAAGGGAGCACTTATCTGGAATGAGCTTTCAGAGCCGGTTGTAATAGAGGTTATGGCAAGAATTACCTGTGATGGCTTTGAAAAACAGGAGAGCTTTCTGTGCTGCGTGCAGAGTAGGGCATCGCCTGTGAGCATGCAGGAACAGCTTACAAAGAGGCTGCAGATTATAGAGGAAGAGAATAGAGAGAATGAATTTCTCATGCTGCCTACAGAATACGGGGGAAAAGAAATTATGTGGAAACAGCAAAAGAGTAGAAGTGGTTTTCTTTTTCTTCTTCTGGCACCTTTTCTTAGTGTCATACTCTGCATGAGCAAGGATAGGGATCTGCATAAAAGGGTAGAGGAACGGGAAGTGCAGATGAAGATGGATTACCCTGAGCTTGTGAGTCGGCTTGCGCTTTTGCTTGGAGCCGGTATGACAGTACAAAATGCATGGGAAAGAATAGTCTTTGACTATGCAGGAAAGAAATCTTCCGAAGCCGGAAAACGTTATGTCTATGAAGAAATGCTGTTAACGACACACGAATGGAAAAATGGCGTTTATCAGAGCGAAGCGATAGAAGGCTTTGGCAGGCGTTGCAGGCTAGCTTGCTATAACAAGCTTGCAACTTTACTTGTGCAGAATCTTCGAAGCGGCTCTACAAATCTTGCTGTATTGCTGCAGGAGGAGGCAGTTTCTGCCTTTGAGGAGAGGAAGCACCTGGCACGCAGACAAGGGGAAAAGGCAGGAACGAAGCTGCTATTTCCCATGATGCTGTTACTGATGATTGTAATGGTTATTATCATTGTGCCTACCTTTATCACAATTTAAAAAAGTACAAAAGAAATAAGGAGAAATGAAAATGAAGAACTTAAAGAATTTTATCAAAGAAGAAGATGGAATGGGAACAGTGGAAATCGTGTTGATTATTGTGGTGTTAATTGCCCTGGTGGCTATTTTCCGAGATGGAATGAAGTCAGTACTGCAAACCATTCTAAAGAAGATTAAGAAAAATGCAAATGCGATTTAAAAGAGAAAATGGATATCTTACCATGTATCTGTCTCTTGTATTTGCCATCATCCTGTCGCTGCTCCTTGCCTTAGTTGAGGGCGCAGCGATGGGAGCCGCAAGGCTCCAGGCAGAACTGGCAGCGGATCTTGGACTGGATTCTGTCTTTGCAGAATATCATCGTGAATTATTCAAACAGTATGGTCTTCTTTTTATTGATGATTCCTATGGGACGGGAAAAGGAAGCGTTTCCAAAATCGAAGAGCATCTGGCAGATTATATGTCCTATAATCTGAATCCGAAAAAAGGACTTCTGATAGCGCCTGGAAGTAATTGGGTAAGCTTAGAGAATGTTTATCTTGAGATAGAAGAAGCTGCTTTTGCAACGGACAATAAAGGAGAGGTCTGGAAGGCACAGGCAATTGAGTATATGAAGAGCAGGTATGGACTGGATATCATTAAAACGGTTCAGGAACAACTGCAAATCATAGAAAAAGAGCAGCTGTTATCGGGAAATATGGAAGAGAAGCTTGCAAAGTATAAGGCAGAATTTGAGGATACGCTGGAAACAGAAGCAATTGAAGAAACAGATAAGAAAACACAAGAGGGATTTTCGTATGATTCGATGATTGATTTCTTTGACAGTTTTGCGGGAAAGGGCATTTTATATTTAACGGTTTCTAATCAGGGAAGTATTTCAAATGCCGTTATGAGAAGGGAAGAGTATATAGGTCATCGTGAACAGGCAGGGAATATCAATAAGGGATCGGGACTTCCTGAATATGTAGAAAAGCCGGACAGTCTGATAGATGAGCTGTTGTTTCAGGAATTTCTGATGGAGAAGTATGGATGCTATACAAAAGAGAAGAAAGAAAGCCTCTTGAAGTACCAGATAGAATATATTCTTTATGGAAGAGATAATGATATTTCAAATCTTAGAGAATGTGCAGAGCATTTATTTTTACTAAGAAGTGCTTCTAATTATCTGTATCTTACTACACAGGATGCTGTAAAGCTGAATGAAGTAAGAGCAGCCGCAACAGCAATCTGCTCACTTCTTTGCCTGCCGGAGCTTATAGAAGCATTAACGCAGATGATTCTGGTTATCTGGTCAATGGCAGAGGCAATCCAGGATGTAAAGACTCTTTTCGAAGGTGGGAAGGTTTCTCTTATTAAGACAAGAGCTGAGTGGAAGCTTGGATTGTCAGGTATCTTTGGTGGAGGCGGAAAGCAGAATAACCAGGGTACAAATCCGACACAACTGTCAGGAATATCTTATGAGGGATATTTAAGAATTCTTCTTGCAGTTATGTTGAATAGAAATGATAAGGCTCTGCGGAGTATGGATATTGCAGAAATGGATATCCGGCAAACAAAAGGAAATGAAAGCTTTCGTTTGGATCAATGTGTGGATTATCTCAAGGTCAGTTTTGGTTTTACGGGTGACAGAGGACAGACGTATGTCTTTACCAGAACGATGAGGTATGAATAAAAGAGAAAATGGGAAAGGAGGTGGAAGGATGTTCTTTTATGTGTCGAATTCTTCTCCGTTCGTGAGAAATTTTTTACAGAAGATAATCATTTCAAAAGAATCAAATCAAAAAAATCAAAGTTATATCATGAAGAAAGGAGTAGTATCTCTCCAGGCAAACCATATATTTTCTGTAATCCTGCACAAATCTATTCAGACATATAAAAGAATATCCTTCTGCCTCTTTTCGAAAAAGAATCAGAAAAATGCGAGTATGACATTGGAGGCTGCTCTGGTACTCCCGTTATTTCTGTTTGTGTTGCTGAACGTAATGTCTTTGATTGAAGTCTATCGTCTGCAAAGTAATATGAATATGAAACTGCATCAGACTGCAAAGGAAATGGCAGTAATAGGAGCTGCCGTTGATATGACAGGAAAAGAGGAATGCATTGATTTGGTATATCCTTATAAGGCGAAAGTGTTTGCAGCAAGCATTGGATTTGATGAATTTGTGATGTTTAGCCGTATGAGGACAAGGGCATGGACAGGCTATGACAATGAAACAGCACAGAAGGATGACAAGGAGGAGACGGTTTTTGTCACAGAATATGGAGAGGCTTATCATACGACAAAGAGTTGTTCTTATTTGAAACTGTCCATAAGGGCGGTAAATCTGGACTATGTTGGAAATCTTAGAAATGCAAATGGCGAATGCTACTATGCATGTGAAAAATGTGGAAGCAAGTGTACCAATATCGTTTTTGTAACAAGCTATGGAAATCGTTATCATTCTACGCTTGGGTGTAGCGGGTTAAAAAGGACAATCAAGGAGATTCCATTATCTCAGGCAGGAGACAGAAAACCCTGTAAAAAATGTAGTTGAGATGGTATCGCATCAGTTATGTAAGAAAGGAAAATAAACATGATATATGGTATTTATGGAATGGAATGCCTGCTTCTCTTTCTGGCAGGAATAGAGGATATCAGGAAAAAGAAAATACATATCCTTACGATTTTTGCAATGGGAGTAACTGCCCTTTTGGGATGCATGTTACGGCAGGATTATGGCTGGTATGGAGCCCTGGGTGGATTTCTTATTGGAATCTGTGTGATAGGAATATCTATCATCAGTGGAGAACAGATTGGTAGAGGCGATGGGATGGTGATTGCAGCATTAGGTATTCTTTGCGGAGTTCGAAATACCTTAGGAATTGTGTGCTTTGCCAGTCTTTTTATGTTAATGCCGGCTCTTGTACTGGTCATTTGTAAAAAGGGGAATAAGAAGACAAAGCTGCCATTTTTGCCTGCATTATTTCTTGGGTATCTGGTGAATATACTTCTTGGAGGAATGGCATGAGATATATCTTGGAAAAAAGGGAAGCTGGATATTTTACGGTGGAAGCAGCGATACTTCTGCCGCTTGTGACAATGACAATGGTTTTTATGATATTTCTGTCATTTTACTGCTATGACAGATGTATGTTGGAACAATGTGCTTATGCAGCAGCCCTTCGGGGAAGCAGTAATCGTTTTGGCAGCTCTGATGAGGCATATGAGGAAGCAAGCAGGGTAGCAAAGCAGCTGGTATCTGAAAAGCTGTTTGCAGTAAAGGAACTGACAAGTACTGTCCGTGTGTCAGGAGTTATGGTTACCGTGACCTACGAATGTACAGTAAATATGCCTGTTGGAGACCTCATAGGAGAGGATTTAATAACCTTGAAGGTTAGTAAGTCATTTCCAAGAAATAAAACAGTTGCAGTATTGAGACAATTAATATAGCAATGGATTCGATAAGAGAAAGGATAGGATAAAAAGATGGAGGAGAAAGAACAGATCCTGCCGGAAAAGTGTTATGAAAGAGGTATGAGTCATAATTACATGGTATTAAGTTCCTACGATTTCTTTGGGCAGGAAGAAGGAACGGAGGATTATATGACACGAATGCTGCTTGGTAATAAAATTCCGGGTATTCTTCCGGTGATATGCCGTAGAAATGCAGGGGTAAAGCAGTACTGTTATGAGATAAATTCCTTACAATCACTCGACATGCTTTATGAGAAGCAGGAGATGGGATATGAGGCTTTGCATAATCTGATGGAGGGAATAATTCGTACGCTTGAGCATTTGGAGGAATATCTTCTTGATGGTACACAGATTATCTTAAAACCGGAATATATTTATCTTCATGTAGAATCAGGAGAACCATTTCTTGTTTGTTATCCGCAATACCGGGGAGATATCAGAAAATCCTTCATGATGCTGATGGATTATCTTTTGACTAAGATTGATCATACACAGGAGCATGTGGTATGGCTTGCGTATCAGATTTACCGATGTACCAGAAATACCAATTATGTGTTGGG
>JALEWA010000107.1 GCA_022788085.1 Lachnospiraceae bacterium | reverse complement strand
GAATGCATCCTTATTTGCAGTTGCATATCTTGCAGAGGAACCAAGCAATGCTTCTATTTCACGTCCAAAACGAACCTGCGTATCTGCATCTGCCCACCATTTCATGAATTCCCATGAATTATTGCGGAGAAGTTCATCTTCTGTCTTGATCATCATGGTTGCACTTCCCGTAATGAAATCAGAACGGTCAATATAGGTCTTTCCTGATTCATCCGTCACTTCAGTACCAGGAATCAGTGTGAAATCCCATAATCCTCGTATTTCCGGAGCTGATACCATCAATGTATTGTAAATAGAGTAAGGCGCAATACCAATTGGCATTTCGCCGGAACGGAATCTGCTGACGAAATCATATATGGTAGGAATTCCATAATCATTGAAATATCTAACATAATCATCAAATGCTTTTACTCCTGCCTCACTATCTACAACAGTTTCTGTACCTGCTTCATTATACATATCCCCACCATATTGGTATAACAGGCTGAAATACATCGATAAATCAGGTGCATTCGATGCAACCGCTGTAGTTGCTGTAGCTGTTGCACTGCTTCCCGCTGCCGTTGGAATGGCGATGGACATATTATTTCCCTGAATGGTAGGAAGCATTTCAATCAATTCCTTCCATGTATCCGGAGTATCCAGCCCCAGTTCCTCCAGTACATCCTTACGATAGAACATAACATTAAAATTCTGTGTTTCCGGAATGCCATATACGTGTTCATCAAGACGATACTGTTCATAAGAGCTTTCTGTATAATGTGACAGTACCTCCTGTAAATCCGGGAACTGGCTCAGATCCTCTGCTGCATTACGTAATGCGTAATTTACAGGCTGATCTGCACCAACGGATAGTACAACATTCGGTCCTCTTCCTGCCACAACTGCATTTAGTAATGCATCCGCTGCAACAATTTCAACATTTACCTTTATTCCTGTTTCAGGAGTAAACGTATCATCTACCATAGACTTCAAGATGGTTCCCTGATCTCGTCCTGTCAGAATCCATACTTTAATAACTCCTTCCGAATCCTCTTCATATACATCTCCGACTGCATCGTAATCTACTACGAAAGAAGCTCCAAAGGATTTTAACTCATGCCATGCCTTTGCCAGCATTCCTGCTTTTTCCTGCTTTACAGGAGCCTGTGTACCACTTATTGTAATGTAATCAATATCCAGTTTTGTTGCACTCATGTTCAGGGAAGCAGTTCCAAGTGCTGTAATATTATCCTTAAAAGTTGTAAATTCCAGGGTAATTTTATTTGGTTTATTTACAAAACGTTCCAGCTGTTGTGCTACTGTCTGGGCTGATGCAATATTATCTGCTTTCTGTCCACTGTATGCTACCATGTCATCCACGATTTTATAGAGTCGTTTTGCTTCCAGATCCATTGCTTCGATAACCTCAGGATATACCTGCTGAATATTGTAATCTCTGTATTTATCCGGTGTAGCTCCTGTGTAGACAAGAACTTTACGATAAATCTGATTTAATCGGAAGATAGAATCCTCAAGCTCTTCCAGAATTTCTCCCATACCCCCAAGTGTTGCTTCCATTCTTAAGGTATGAGTTCCCTTTGTAAGATATATGTTATAAGGGGTTCCTTCTTCATCTGCTAAGCTAAGGCAATTCCAGTCATTTTCATATCCAAAAGAAATCTCTTTCAATTCTGAAAATGGGATTTCTCCGTCTATGTATATACTACGGCTTGAAATACTTCCTCTAGAGTAATTCTGACGTCCCTTTATCATGATGTTATAATATCCATCCTCCGGAACCTCAAAATCCCATTCAATCCACTGCCCTGCACTTCTCCATGCTTCACCGCCAACATAATTCAATACGGTAGTCGTTACACTGTTTGGTTGTGTCGTTGGCGAAGATCGGTCATACTTGGCATATAGGGATGATTCAGAACGAATCGTAGAACTTTCGCCCTGTACCACCTGCTGGTACTTCAATCCCGCTTCAGTCATACTGACTTCAGGCTGCTTTGCAGAATATGTACTATAGTCTTGCATGGTCTGTACACTGCTTAATTGAAGCTTCTTCAAAATCATCGGTTCGTTTTCCGCTTCCAGCGTCAACTCATTGACTCCCTTTTCAAAATAGAACAGATACGGCTCTGTAACATATCCTCTGTCATCTCGGAAGAAAGATTTCTGCCAATCATAAACTTCTATTTGTGTAGGTCTGATTTCATTTCCCTGATTATCAACCTTCACCTCTCCACCATTTGTCCATATTCTGGAGAAGGTAATGTTCCTTGCCGTTTCAAAAGGGATTTCATCATTGATATATACGATTCTTTCAGCAACCACACCTCTTGATTCCGGTATCAGGTATTCCGCATACAGATTATAAAATCCACTCTCCGGCACATCGATCTGCCATGTTACCGTTGAATCTGCTCCTGTATAAAGTGACTTCTCCACTCCCTCATAAGAAGTATAGATTTCAACATCCTTGGCTGATGCGTAATCAAACAAATCAATATCCACACTCTTAACCGGATAAGCAGCACCGGCATGCGAAGCAAGATATCCGGTATAGGTTCCTGTTCGCTCCATGCCCTTTACATCGGATACCAGATCAGCTCCATCGTATTTTTCATGAAAGTCAGTAACCTTGTCCTGTGACATGATAACAGCAGTTGTCACTATTGCTGCTGCAACAGCAAGCCCTACTCCTAATTTTTTAGCAGAATTATTCATAAATTCCTCCACACCCTTGGTAATACTTGTAATTATGATGTATAAAATCAAATTTTTATTTATGCTAATTGTTATATTATACAATTTCTGCCATGTTCACTACTCAAATATTGCTATATTCATCTTATCTATTGCTATTTTTTGTTTTTTATAGCAATAATGCATACTGAAAATACTATTCTTTTGCCTCATTTCTTTAATTTTGCTATATGCTATTCATATTTTGCTCTCTTTTTTGTGCACTATTTACTTTTATTACCATAAATGCTAAAATCCCATACATATTTTGAAATGTTGTATCTGTTACATTTCTTTACTATTTTAGGTACTTCCAGATGCTTGCAGACATACTATAGCAATAATTAAGCAGCATATAATGTACCTATTTATGTCAACATTATACAGAAAGGCAGGATATTACTTTGGCTAAAGCAACGCTTCAAGAAGTCAGTACCAGTCTCAATGAACAAAATAGTTTCCAGAATCTGAGCAGGTTTCAGGAAATTGTAGAATTCCAGAAAGATTTCTCTCTCCGGATATGGTATAATGACATTCCGAATTGTTATGCAACACATTGGCATACTGTGTTAGAGATTATATTGCCGGTGGAAAATTATTATATTGTTAATGTAAATGATCAGCATTTTCGTGTCATGCCGGGAGAAATCCTAATCATTCCTCCCGGAGAGCTTCATGAACTGAATGCTCCTAATACCGGAAAACGACTTATCTTTATGTTTGATATTTCCATACTTTCCAATCTCAAAAGTTTTTCCGGTATTCAGTCTCTGCTTGTGCAGCCTATTTATATCACTCCGGATACCTATCCATCCATATATGATGATATTTACTCTCTCTTGATGAACATAAAGGAAGAATACTTTGGTACAAATGAATATGCCGAATTAACCATTTACTCTTTTCTTATTGACTTGTTTGTAAAGCTTGGCTACCACCACATATATAAACAGGATCTGTTTCCAAATGTAAGGCTTCCCAAGCAAAAAGAATATGTTCGAAAGTTCAATCAGCTCTTAACCTATATTGACCAGCACTATATGGAAGAACTTGACTTAGACCATCTTTCAGAATCTGTTGGTTTCAGTAAGTACCATTTTTTACGCTTATTTAAGCAATATATGGGTACTACCTTAGGTGATTATGTGACCATTTGCCGTATCAAAGCATCTGAAAAGCTGCTTTGCAATCCTGATCTTTCTATCGCTGAGGTTTCTTCACGCTCCGGTTTTACCAGTATTTCTACCTTTAACAGGCTCTTTAAGCAGTATAAGAAATGCAGTCCGACAGAATACCGGCAACACAACAACGGTTTCAAGCTTTAATCTCTATCATTTAAATAAGAGGCAGTGAAAAATGCTTTTTCATTTTTCACTGCCTCTTTAAAATATTCTCGCCTTCGAATCCAAGTTACTCAACATCTGGAACCGATTCATCCTGCAATGCTCCAAAATATGCAGGCTTTGGATTCATATTGCGGTCAAACAGCAATGCATTTTCACCTCTGCGCCAGGAAAGCTGGTCATTTAATCCCCATACAATAACTGCTGTAATCGGATATCCTTCTTCCTCAAGTTTCTGCATATTTTTAAAGAAGGAACGATATTTCCTTGCCTGTTTTGCATAATCATCCGCAGTACTTCCCTTTACTCCTATATCCAGTTCCGTCACCTGAAGTTCGTAACCGGCATCGCAGAATGACTTTGCCGCATATACAAACTTATGCTGAATATCATCTTCAACACTTAAGTGAGACTGCATGCCAATTCCATCAATCAAGCCCTCTTCCTTTGCCTTGGCAAGCCTTTCCAGAATTAAGTCCACCTTACCACTGCATCCATAATCATTGTAATATAGCTTCATGTAAGAAGGTGCATATTTTCTTGCACTGACAAAAGCCTGATAATAGTAATCTTCTCCTACCGTCTCATACCAGAGATTATCCTTCTTTCTTACACCATTTTCATCACCATTTCCAACATCAAAGGATTCATTTACTACATCTACGGCATAAATCAATTCAGGGTAATATGTATCGAAGTATTCCAGAACAGACTGAATATAAGAATCCATTCTCTTGAGCATCACTTCTCTACTTACAAGTTTTCCTTCATTGGTATAATCCTCTGTAAAGAACCACTTTGGTGTCTGGCTGTGCCATACAAGAGTATGCAGACGTAGTTTCATGTCATGCTGTAATGCATAATTAATTGCAGGCTGGCACTGTTCAAAATGTACCTTGGGGCTCTCATAGGTTTCCGGCAATCCCTCTTTACTTGCTTTCTGATCCAGCAATGCATCCGGCTTTGTTTCATTTTCACATGTTATGATATTAAAATTAGCGTTAATCACTTCTTCATACTTGCTGACATCATTCAGAACGTGATTAGGAAGAGCCACACCGATTGGGAAGTTTGCGGCATACATTTCGGAAAGACTAAGTCCCTGGGCCGACTGCGCAACATCCGCATTCACTCCTTCTCCGTCACAGTATCCGATGCATTGAATCGTAAACTTTTTCTGTTCCTCTCCTTCTGACATTCTGATTTCCAATACATGTTCTCTGGTCGTCTGCTCATCAAGCAGCAATGCTATATTGGAGTTATTCCAGCCGTCTTCGCAGTAGCCCGGCAATTCCACAACAAACTCTCCATCAATATAGACAGATGCCTTTCCAAAACTGTTCTTATTACTTGTCTTATAATTTAAAAGGATATTGCGGCAGTTAAGCTTTGCCACAAAAGGCTCTGAACCGGATTCTTCTCCATGCATCCAGTTATCCGCAAACACCGCATCCCCCATATGTGGTGTTTGCTGTAATTCTGTATCCGTCATAGCAAAACCACCTGCAGTTACACATTTTTCCATATCAGACTGTGCTGACAGAAAATGCATCTGTGTGAAGTCAGTTCCATATACGGTTTCCTCGGTAAGCTCTGAAATCGTATCCGTCAAGTTCTTCTGCTTCTGATCAATCATATACAACAAACTGTCTGCCATAATCTTATGCCCGAAACTTGTAGGATGATATTCGTCCGAAAAATACATATCATCATTTAGCTTACCACTGTCATAAGCTGCCTTAATACCATCTTTTACACTTACCATAGGCAGTCCATACAGCTCACCGATTGGTTTGTATACATCCTGCATGTTCCATTTTGACTTAAATACGGAAAAGACCAGAATGACAGCAGGTTTATTTTCCTTCTCAAGAATCGTACGCACCATACTTTCATATGCCCTGCCGTCTGTTGGCTCTTCGTAATCATTTACTGCAAATTCTACGAGAACCAAATCCGGGTCCTTTCCTAAAGCCTGTGTCACATCACGCTCATATCGAATAACTCCCAGTGCAGACGGAGTTCCTCCAACGCCTGCATTCACACTGGTAATATCTGCACTCGGATAACGTTCCTTTAATCCGTCTACAAAACGTGACACATAGCATTCTTCTATCTTAGATGCACCTGCTCCCTCTGTAATCGAGCCTCCTATTGCTGCTATCGTTACTGGCTCACCATTTGAAAGTTTTCCCAGCACAGCATCTAATCTTCCGTTTTCTCCTACAGATATACAGGAATCTTCTGCAATCTTTGCATACCATTCCAGACCATTCTGTGTTTTACTTTCTTCAGCTTGTGTCTGTTGACTCTGCTCGGTCTCTTCTTCACTTAGGCTCATGGTTTCCTGCATCGTCATCTCCTCAGCTTCCTGCTGTTTTGTACATCCTGAAAGTATTGTCACCAGAAGACAACCCCCCAGCGTAAGCACTAACTTATGTTTTCGTTTCATCACTTTTTACCCTCCCTGCTACATTCCATTTTTACGTACAGAACAATTACCATAATATCGCTGTTATGTTAATTATTAACAATAATTCTTTATTTTTCCAATTATTTATTGCTATTTTTTCCCTATAAATTGCTCTTTCTCATTTCTTAAATACTATTATTCTATAATCATATATTCTCATTTTCATATTTTCCTATTTCTCTATTAAATTATTTTATATACATATAATAAATATTTTAAGTTTATCATAACGAGGTAGTGCCTTCACAGTTACGATTTATTATATTTTTCTATTATTACGAACTTAAATTTAAAAATCACCTATTTATTTATGAATTATTTTATGATACTATTTGATAAGAATAAAATCGGAAGAAAGGAATTTAACAATATGTTGGCAGAACTTCACGGAAGAAAAGAAAATGTGGAACATTCAGGAAACAGTAGTTTTCGATTATATATGAATCGGGAAGTGGAAAATTATCCTCCACACTGGCATACGGATTTAGAAATCATCATGCCACTGGAAAACAATTATACAGCCATTTTAGACAACAAATCCTTTGTTCTTCATCCCGAGGATATTCTTATTATTCCATCGGGTGAAATGCATGAGCTGGTTGCACCTCCATCCGGAAAACGACTCATTTTTCAGGTTGATCATTCCATTATACGTGAAGTAAATGGCTTTGACTCCATCTATAATAAATTCTTTCCTTGTGCCATATTTCGAAAGGAAGAAGAAATAGAAACACATAAACTGCTTACTAACCTGCTTCTTCAGATTTGCGAAGAGTACAATTGTGCCGCACCACTTTATGAAGCAAGTATTCATGCTATGGTCATCTCCTTTTTCGTACATGCGGGTCGTATCCGCCTGAATAAAGCAGATACCTTTACCAAGGTTACAAAACATAAGCAGCAGCTTTATATTGATACCTTTTTTAATCTATGCACTTACATCAATGAGCATTGCGCAGAAGATCTGACCTTGGAGAAGCTCGCTTCCATGACCGGTTTTTCCAAATCACATTTCATTCGCTTATTTAAGGAATTTGCAGGTGTATCCTACTATGAATACCTGACAAAACGTCGTATGCTTCAGGCAGAGATTCTGTTGGATAATCAGGAATATTCCATTGCTGACATTGCCATGCTGAGTGGTTTCAACAGTCTTGCCACTTTTAACCGTGTCTTCAGAACATGCCATAACTGCACACCCACAGATTATAGAAAACGATTAAAATCCAATTTAGCATAAATAAAAAAGAAAAGAATGGGGAGCACCAATTGGTGTTCCCCATTTATAGTATGTAATATCGATTCTAATTTTGAATCAATATATACATATCTGATATGCTGTTTGTCATAACAGCAACATTACCAGCCTCGTTTACCGGCATAGTATGGCATAACTCATATGCTCCGGTAGTCATATTTTTCTGGAAGATATATGCTGTTTTTCCTGCATACTGTATTCCTACATTTACATGAATACCGATTTCGTGATTCAAAACTGCATTATTTTCCGGTTCTAAACGGAAAGAATCAAATCCATCTGCAAAGTGTTCGATAATCTGAAGTGTTGCTTCAAGATTAATATCTTCTGCAGCCTCACCTATTTTCTCTGCATCAATACTATATCCAATTCCGTTTCCTAAGTGTGCCAGTAATAAGAGCTTTTTACCATGATACTTAAACAGTAATGCTTGCCTCATCAGTGCTTCTTTTCCGGTAAACATAATGTTGACACTACTGTCATTTTCTTCCACAATACTTGATGCCAGTGGCACAGTATCTTCTGTAATATTCTGTAATTTATCAGTCTTTACTACAGATTGATTATTAGTCTGATTATCACTCTGTGAATTACTATCTGAACCTGTACTCTGATTTGGTTGTTCCGGGCTATCCGGTTCTTCCGGCTCATCTGTTTCTCCACCTTCATCTGTTAATACCGCAGTTCCAAATACTCCAGGGTTTGACCAGCCTGAGCCTGATGTATCATACCAGCTTAAGGTACCGATACGACTTCCGGAAGCATCTGCATCATTAATCTGTAGTTCAAGACCAATCTCTGTATTAGCTGTCGGTGTAATATCTGTCCATGCAAAAGCTACCTCTATCTGGTATCCATCTTCTGTCAATGTCACTACAGAACTCATATTTTCTTCTTTGCACTTCTTTCCATTGAAAGAATGCTCATTCAGATAATTGATACGATACTGCTTATCGTCCTCTTCATAAGAATCTGATTTGTGATTATTCTCATCAATAAAGAGTTCGAAAGAGTCCTTTTCATGTGCATTGGCACTATCACTGTTTAATACGGAATCCTTTACATCCACGAACGCATATAAATTATCTTCATCCCACAGCAGACTTGCTGTTGCTTCTGTATTGGTTCCAAGGTTGATTGTCAAAGGAATCTTCACTGCTTTATCCCATGCTGCTTCCTTTGTACCATCAATTGCAACAGTTCCCTTCTGAATCATGGTATATGGTTTCAATATTGCTTTTGCATAGAATTTATCGGACTGCTCCTGATTCATTGTATAATCATTAAAAGCTGTTTTCTTTTCTCCATTTGTCAAAACGAAATCAATCAAAATTTCTGATGCAACATGAAGTTCTGATTTTTCACAAGGAATTGTGATTTCTACCTTATAACCATTCTTTGTCTCTTTTCCATCCCTGCGGGAAACAGTCATATTCTGTTTCTTACCATTGACTGATACATAAACCGTAACAGCATCCGCCTCATTTTCACTTGCATCCTTGACCTGAGCAAGAACATGAATTCCATCCTCAAACCATTCCGGAATTAATGTAATCGTTGCATTTCCTTCACTGAATGTTACAGTATTTCCTACAGAATAATTTCCATCCACCGACTGTATAATATCAATCTTCTTAATCTCAGGTTCTAACTTTGAGTCGTCCACAAAAGCCCAATATGCCGGTTTCACCTGATAATCATCATCAAACAGCAATGGACATTGCTTTTTGCTTCCGTCTGATGCACCACCAACAGAATTAGAACTCTGTAACCAGGAATTCTTATCAATAACACCCCAGATTGTCATATTTGTCATATTGACACCCTCTGCACGAAGCTCCAGAATAGCCTCATAAATGTCTTTATAACGATATGCCTGTTTTGTATATTCCGAATCTAATGTAGCAGAAGTTCCGTCGAAGGAATTGCTTGCCTTAAGATCCAGCTCTGTAATCTGAACCTTACCAACCACCTCTGCATATGCTTTTGCTGCCTTCTTGAATTCTTCTATAGAAGGAGAGCCATCTGTCTGATAATGTCCCTGCATTCCCATGCCATCAATTCTGGTACCTTCTGCATTCTTTACATCTTTTAAAAGCTGAACAATACCGGACACCTTACTGGAAACCCATTCATTATAATCATTATAATATAACTCTACATCTGCCGGTGCATACTGGTTTGCAAAACGGAACGCATTGATAATGAACTCATTGCTTCCGTACACCTTCCACCAGCTGGAATTCTCATATTCACTTCTATAAGTTCCGCTTCCATCGCTGACTGCTTCATTTACGACATCCCAGCCATAAAATAGATCCCTATATTTGCTGTCTTCACCTGTAAAATGCTCAAGAACTGTTTTAATAAACCATTCCTGACGCATTGTCATGGTAGCTGCATCCACATAATCCTTGTTCGCATCATAATCTTCATGGAAAAACCATTCCGGAGTTTGGGAGTGCCATACCAGAACATGTCCACGCACAAGGATTGTATCGTCTGGATGATTTTCATTCCACTCTAAGATGGTATCCAGCATCTTTTCTGGTCTGCTGTAATCCATTGTAGGAACTTCCATTTCAACACCATGTAATGTGACTGTTTGCTTTTCCGGACAAGTGCTGCTATATCCAAATAAACAATCAGGTTTTAACTCATTTCCAAAGGTTACGGCATTAAAATGTTTTGTAACCAATGCCATCAGATTTTTATCGGAAAGTTCATTATTCGTAATGGATACACCGGTAATAAAATTGCTGTCTGTCTTCTTCGCTATGGCATCCTTCAAATCAGGAACATCTGTCTGAATGCATAATTCTTCATCCCCATCTGCCGGCTCTGTATCCATTACAAATTCAACACTTGTAATCTCATAGGACACATTGTCATCTAATGCCATAATTCCAAAGTATTTAATATCAGCACGATTTTCTGCTTCATCCGCACTAATCTCGGATACCTCATAACCTACTGCTGCTTCTTCTACCGGATCATAGTTATTTAGCAGTTTTAAGGAAAGTGTTTTCTTTTCCCCGGACTTCAGGTTCAGTACCATCTTGTCTAACTTGGAAGTATCTACACTTTCAGGAATTTCATAACGAATTTCTGCATATTTAGCGCTATAGGAGATATTTAATACACCATCTTCTGTAATCTCACGTTCCAAATCATAGCTCATTACTTCTTTCAGCTCATGAAACGTATATACAAAATCCTTCTGTTCTTCTGCATCCGTTTTCTTATCTGACAAGACAAAAGTAACACTTTCCACCAGGATTTCATAGTTTTCACCTTCCTGAACATCCTTGAGTCCCATCAGACAAAAGCAATTCAAATCATCCTTTGAGATTTTATTTACAGCTATCTGATTGGTTTCATACACAACATCACCAGCATCGATACTGCTTTCATCTTTATAAAGTTTTAATGCCAATTTTGATGTGTCATCATTTGTATTGATAATTATCTTTTCTATTCTTTCTTTATCAATCTCTTCCGGGATCAAAAAACCTGCCTGAGTGTACTGAGCCGGGAAGGAAAACAGTGTTGTTCCATCCTCATTTAATGTTACCTCAGCTCCCCATGATAATGTCTGTTCAAGTTCATTGAAAGTATACGTTACATGATTTTCATCATCCTGTACACTTCTTGCCAAAGCTACTTTCTCTTCCTTAATTTCTTCAAATTCTGTGGTCTCTTCTTCTGTCGTTTCTTCTTCTGTGGTTTCCTCCTCTGTCTTTTCCTCTACTGTAGTTTCTTCCTCTGTGGTTTCTTCCTTTGTGGTTTCTTCCTCTGTGGTTTTCTCTTCCTTCTTCTGCGTTGTGTCATCCGCTTCGGAAACACTCACTGTATCGGTATCCCCTTCTTGTTTACCTTCGTCCTTCTTCTCTGACTTTTCCTCACTCTCATCAGCCTCTTCCTCCCCTTCGACTGATGAGTCTGCTGCCCCTGAACTTTCTGTCACTTCTTCATTCTGTGTCAGTTCTACCTGAACAACAGAATTACCTGCTTCTGCAACCATGATTTCATTACATGTCAGCAAAGTTGCAATGGCAAGCACCAAAAATCTTTTGCTTTTTCTTACCATGTGGTTCACTTATACTCCTTCTCTTTTATTTATAGCTTCATGCAATGTATTTTCATACATTGCATGTTTCTATACCCTTATTATGTCTTAACGATACCGTAACAATTTAGGATCTCCACAATTATGCTATTTCTTCATAAGAAAATTCCTTTATACAAACAGATGATTTCTTTTCTCCCTGTTTTGCTGATACATACACACCAAGCGTTTCTCCTACAAAGCCTCCCGCTACCTCTGTAGAAAGTGCATGGATATCAATCTTCTCTGCCAACACTGTTGTTTCATCACCGATTTGCAGCTTACAATTCAACTGAAGATTTGCAATCTCCAAACCAAGTGTCACCTTCTGTTCCAGAACATTTATGGTAAAGTAATCTTCGCTTATGATTTCATCCTCACTTTGTTTACAAATAATAACTCTTGCCTGTAAAGAATATGTACCCTCCGACATTTCTGCTTTTTTACTCAGTTCTACCCTTGCATGATATTCATTACTCTGCAAGAGGGCTACTCCTGTCACATCATTTTCCTGCACATCACTTAAATCCAACACAGCTTCCATTCTACATTTGTGATGGCGCTGTCTGATCCCAATATATGCTTCATTCTCCTGTTCTTTTAAGGTATGTTCATTTCCATGTAGAACTAATCCTTTTCCTTTGATCAGCTCAAACTGTCCTTCATCCGCATTTCTCAATGTCAGCCACTCATCTCCAAGCTGATCCATATTTGCGAAGTCATAATGGTTCTGCTTGTCAATTAACAGCTCTTTCCTGCCATTTTTGTATGTATAAGAATTCTGATCCTCAAGAGGATTCCACTCATTCAGCTTCACTTCAAGCTGTTCTGTTAAGATTCCCTTCCCAGGATTTACTACCGGCCAATCATCTTCCCAAATTACTTCTGCCAGAAATGTTTCTCTTCCCATTGTGGTAAATCCATTTTCAGGTCTGACAGCAAGCATGACCATATACCAGTCTCCATGCACAGTTTCCACTAAATCTGCATGTCCCACATACTTCACAGGATAATCCTTACCAAGGTGTCTGTGTGTGATAATCGGATTGCAGAAATTATTTTCATATGGTCCCCATATGCTTTTACTTCTGCATACAGTTACTGCATGGTGCGGACCGGTTCCTCCTTCTGCATTCATGATGTAGTAATAACCGTTTCTCTTATAAATGTGAGGTCCTTCCGGCCAGATAATATTCTTCATGGCACCATTCCATACATCCTTAGGCTCCCCGATAAGCTGAAAGGTTTCCAAATCCAGCTCCTGAATCCAGATAAACCAGTCCCCATTATATTTCACGCCACTTGGATTCGGATGTGTTCCGATATAGTAACATCTTCCGTCCTCATCAAAGAATAAACTTGGATCAATGCCCTCTGCTCCCTTAATATAAACCGGCTCAGACCAAGGTCCTTCCGGCTTTGTCGCTGTCACAATAAAGTTACCGCCATGCGAAACATTGGTGCAAATCACATAATACACTCCTTCATGATACCGGATCGTAGGAGCAAAAATCCCCTGTGAATGTCCCGCATTCTCTAAAGGAAGCTGTGAATTTCTTGTCAATACATTTCCAGCCTGCTCCCAATGTGCCAAATCCTTACTGTGCATAACAGGTATTCCCGGAAAATATGCAAAGGTAGAACTGATTAAATAAAAGTCCTCTCCTACTGCACAAATAGATGGATCCGGATAAAATCCGGAAAGTATTGGATTATTTGCTATTGTTCCCATATGAAATCTCCTTTTCTTCATTCTCGCATACTGTCACTGTGTTATTATTATAAACATTCAGGTAATATCATTTCCGCTTAGATTTTGCTCTTTATTTATCAAATCGTGCCTAATCTTTTTCTACATAATGGAATTCCATAAAATCTGCACTGCCACCTGTTTTCTTTGTTGAATAAACAAACAACCCAAATCTGCATCCAACAAAATGAGCCAAATCAAATTTTAATTTGTGATCGATTCCCACCCTGATCCATTCTGAGTCTTTTTTATAATAGTATGTTGACACATCTGTCATATTAGTAAAGTCCACTTCCAGCCTGAGTTCTACAACATTACTCTGAACGGGAACCATTTCGTATTCCTGTTTATCCCTGTTACCCATAACGATAAAATAATCGTTATCCTTTTTTGTTATTGCAACCATTCCGAAGTCTGCCTGTAATGCACAGATACCTGCATAATCTCCGTTTTCCAATCCTGAAGCATCAACGGTAATTTCTCCTGCACATCCGGGATATTTCATACGTTGCGTTAAAATATTCTTTGCCTGTGTCAGGCTTTCGCACAGCTTGTCAGTACGGACTGTAATCTTGCCCTCATTGCTATCCATTGTTATAAGGGACAAATCAGGAATATGATTGAACTGCCATCTGCTCTTCAATCCAAAGCAGCCGTATTTTCTTCTGTTTTCTTTCATATTCCCCTGCCATACGTTTCTAAAGTCATCGTTTTCATACAAAGGTGTATATTGATAATCCTGCTTCATGCCATGAACCACAATTTCCGTTGGCAGCTTTCCCTTTACACCGAACTCCGGAAAACCATCCTTCCAGGTAACGGGAACCAATACAGGAATTCTTCCTACTGCACCATAATCCTGAAACAGAATACTAAACCAGTTTCCTTCCGGTGTATCGACAATACCACCTTGGGCAATTCCCTGATAACAATATCCATTGTCATCATCAAAAACATCTCCACCTGTGAATTCTCCCTGCAGACTATCGGACATATAGCAGGCTTCCACCCTTCTCCATTCTTCACGTTTTGAATGGATAAAGAACAGATAATACTTATCGTTTATTTTATAGAAATGTGTTCCCTCATATCCCAGATTAGGATTTCCTTCATCCGATACCAAAAGTCTGTGTAAACCGCCTTCTAACGGGCCGCTCAAATCACTGTTAAGTTCCGTCAGATATATATTCTTATTACCGTAAGCAATAAACACCTTATCTCCATCAAACAGTAAGGATGCATCATGATAAAATCCTTTGATCTCGCTTCTAATCCAGACACCCTCTATATCATCCGTTCGAAACAGATAGGTCTTTCCTGTGTCATTTGCCACAAAACACAAGTAAAATAAGCCTTGATGATAACGAAGCGAAGCAGCCCACATTCCTTTTCCATATGCATTCTCTTCCCCCTGCAAGGTCTGCTTCGGTGTACAATCCAATACGTCGTATACATAAGTGAGATGCTCCCAGTTTACCAAATCATAAGAACGCAGTATCTCACACCCCGGCATAAAATGCATGGTTGTAGTGACCATATAATAAGTATCCTCCACTCGGATGACATCCGGATCCGGATAATCCATTGGAATAAGCGGATAATATTGACTTCCTCTATCCATAAATCATTGCTCCTGTCTAAAAACCTTATCGAAATACCTTCTGTAAGAATTCCACCACGCAGCGCCTCCAAAAATTCCAGTCATGACGCCCCTTTTCAAAAAATGTAACTACTGAAATTCCTCTTTCCAATACTTCATTTACATTTCTTTTTGTTACTTCGTAAAAGTTATCCTGCTCTCCACAGGCAACAAACAACATTTTGAAAGTTTTCGCAAATTCTTCACTTTCAAATAATATCTTTCTATAATCAACTTCGTCGTTCTGAATGACAAATCCACCGCTGAAAATACCTGCCCATGCAAACAGTTCCGGATATTGGAATACGGTTCTTTGTGTCTGCATGCCACCCATTGATAACCCTGCCATTGCACGATACTGTCTGTCTGCTTTGGTAAGAAACTCTTTATCAATATGCGGAATACAATCCTCTACCAGTTCTTCCCTAAAAGAGCCCATGGAAACATGACTTTTTCCATCCTGTCTGAATGCATATCCTGTATTCATCACAATGATCATTTCTTCCATACGACCCTGCGAAATCAGATAATCTGCAATATTAGCAATCTTACCTTGCCTAAGCCATCCAATTTCATTTTCTCCACCACCGTGCTGTAAATAGAGTACCGGGTATCTCTTCCCGGCTTTCCCGTATCCTGCAGGTGTATACACATAGCATAGCTTTTCTCTGCCCGTCTGTCCTGAAGTATAGTAGCTCATCTGTACATGACCATGCGGAATATCACGTAACATAGGATAATCAAAGTTCTTATCCGGTACCTCCAAATAATTGATTGCCTGAAAGCACCCATATCCGATCGGTGCATCCGGATTTACCACTCTGGTTCCGTTAATGTCAAAGGTCACATAATGGAATCCTCCCTCAAGTTCTCCTATATTTCCTGTCCAGTATCCCGGTAACGTATCTGATTCTTTTAATGCTGCGTTTCCACAGTCAAAGATATCTACCGTAACATGCTCTGCACCGGGAGCATAGATATTTACTTCTACCGTATTATCATCCAACATGCGAAAGCCTTTCGGAATATTACGGTATTTTCCTGCCGGATTACCCTTCTCGTCTGTAGCAAAGTAAACCTGTTTATAAACCGGATCAAAGAATAACATACTCTCTTGCAAAGTTTGTTCCTTATATATTTCTGACGAGAATGTCATTTCTTCACAACTGTCATGCTCTTCCTCTGTATTATCCACATCAAGGAATAGAATCGGTGCGAAATCATAAAAGCTTTCTCTCCATACCTTCCATTCATGAAAGCCTTCATACACTTTTTGTATGCAATCAATCCCATTTTCCTTGAGTTTCTTCTGCCATGACACCTGCTGTTCATACAGGGCTTCCTCATGATTACCACAACTCAGGAAAATCATTTGCTGAAGTTTTTGTTCCTTTTCAAAACGTTCAAAGATATGAAGTCCCACCCCTGAAAATACACCTAAGCAAGAAAACAGTTCCTGGTGTAAGCAGGCAGTCAGAGTTGCCTGTGCGGAGCCCAGTGACAATCCCGCTACTGCTCTGGCAGTACGATTACGAATCACCCTGAACTCTTCTTCTATAAAAGGAATCACCGATTGTATCAGCTCTTTGTCAAAGTCACCGGGGAAAAAGACAGGGTCTTCATTCGGGAGGAATGCATAACCACTACACATTACCACTATCATTTCCTGACATTTGCCTTCCGCAATCAGATTATCCAGAATAAAATTGACCTTTCCCTGCCAAATCCATCCTGTTTCATTTTCTCCTACACCATGTTGAAGATAAAGCACAGGATATTTCTTATTTCCATTTCTCTGATATTCCGGTGGGGTATAAACATAGCATTCCTTGATATGCCCGTTTACACATGATTTATACTTGCATATATGTACCTGTCCATGTGGAACTTTCCTGATTTCGTAAAAATCTTCTCCCTGTTCTGAAACTTCAAAAGTATTGATTCCACGAAAGCACCCATAATTCACACCTGCCTTGGGATTACATACAGGGACATCGTCCACATACCATTGACTATAGTGCATTGCCGGATGAAAATTGGGAATCTCTTTATAAAAGCCTCCCTCTCCATCTGCCTCCAGATACACCTTCTCCTGACCAAAATAACCTCCAAGTCCACTGACAGCTACACTTTTTGCGTTTGACGCATGCATATAGAAGGCTACCGTACCATCTTCCTTTACCGTCACACTTGGTTTTTCGTGAAGGTAATACACCTTTGCAAATTCGGGATTTCCCGGTTTCATATCCAAAACAGCATATTGATGTACCGGATCAAAAAAATCCGGATGCAGAGAATATGCCTGATTACAGCTTTCGTACATATTTCTTCCCCCATTCCAAAAACACATTATTCATGAAAAAGTTCTTTTGCAAAATGATATAATCCATGCGTCCATACATTAAAATCATGTCCGCCCTCTGTTACATAATATGTATGCTCTACGCCATTATCCAGAAGTGTCTGATGATATGTAGATGGCCACTGTCCTACAACATTGTCATTACTTCCCTCAACAATCATGACATAAGAATCGTATTCTGGCGGTAATACAAATTCGTCTTTTTCAAACAATCCCTTCTCCGTATCATAGGGTAATACTCCCGGTGCAGGGCAGAAAGCTCCAACATAGCCAAAGGTATCTGCCATGGTAAAACCTATATAAAGAGATTCCCTTCCTCCCATGGACAAACCTGCAATTGCTGTGTTCTCTCTTCCTGCTTCAACCGAATAATTCTCCTCTATAAAAGGCATTAAGTCATCCTGAAGATCATAAATGAAGTTATCAAATGCCTGAAAATGTTCTAATGTAAAAATATCCGAAGGATTACCTGCATCCTCAGCTCTTGCCCTTATATTTGGCATTACAACAATCATTTCCTCTGCTTCCTTCCGGGCAATCATGTTACCAATCACAACTACCGGATCAGCTCCCAGCCACTCATTATGGTCTCCACCTATACCATGTAAAAGATAAAGAACCGGATACTCTTTATTCGTATCATACTCAGCCGGTAATATGATATTTGCTTTTCTCTTTGTTCCTGTTGTCTTCGAGTCATACTCTATCGTTTCAAGCGTTCCGTACATGACGTTCTCCTTCTTCACATTATATCCATCGGGTACAGCATATTGTGCCTCCTGTGTATTCTCTCCCTGCTCTGTCTCCTTTTGCTCCTCTGATATTTCTTCGGTTGATTCCTGCATCGTTGTTGACAGTTCTATATTTTCATTTTCTATATCTTCCTGTTCGGTACTTATCATCTGTGTTTCAGGAACAGGATTATCCTGTTCTTGAATAGTCTGTTCCTTTGCTCCACACCCAACCATAATCAAAATATTTCCCAGCATCAAAAGTTTTACCAGCTTGTGTTTCATAATAATGTCTCCTTCTGCTCTCTTCACTGAAAATTATCTATCACCATGCCTATTTGCCATTATACTTATATAAACACAAACTTTCTCCTTGATTTTTGCCATCTTCTGTGCATGCATTGCTTTTGTGAAGAATAGGATGAAAAAAACGGACATCACTTTGACATGGTGTCCGCTTTTCCTCACATTTTGCTCTATCTCTTATTCTTTTTGTTCCTATACATATCTGCATCACTTATCCTAATGCATTCTTCATAATGATCGGAAACATCCAGTCTTTTACAATAGCTTCCAATAGACATGGATACCTGATAAAACTTATTTTCTGAATTTGCCAATGCTAAAGATTTTTCAACTGCCTTGCAGAAAAGTGCCACTTCATCCTCCCTGGCATCTTCAATAATAACTTCAAATTCGTCACCACCTGTTCGTGCCGCAAATCCTTTGTTTAAAACTGCATCATAAATTGCCTTTGCAGCCGTACAGATTGCTTTATCTCCCTCCTTGTGACCAAATGTATCATTTATGTATTTCAGTTTATCCAAATCAATGCTCAGGAAAAGAATCCTTTCCTGTCTCTCTACCCACTCGTTCCATTTTGCAAAGGTCTTTTCCTCGAATCCTCTACGATTGAATAGTCCTGTCAGATAATCGGTAATACTGTTTTCCTCGTTTTTCTTACTCAAAAGCCACATTTTTTCTCTTGTAGACAGCTCGTTAATGGTCAGGCTCAACGTAAGATTCCAATTGTGAAAGAAAGAATCAAATACCGTTTCCGGATTCTTATAACTGACTGCAGTATACCCAAAGCATTTACTCCTGTTATGAAGAAGCGTAAAATGACAAATCAATGGATTATCTGATACCAATTCTGATGGAAGCAGTTCTCTCTGCTTAAATACTATCTCTTTTTCCTGAATTCTCCTTCCTTCATGACATGCCATCTTCAGAACTGCCTGTTCGGGTATTTCACTATTAAATTCCACCATACCATTTTCATCACATTGATGAAAAAAGCATAGATAGAAATCTTCATAATCCCCAAGTAACTCCAGATTACTTTCTATAATACGATACATCTCATCGTAGCTTGTACATCCGTCCATATCAATGGAAAAATACATATGCCTGTTATGCTTTTCTTCAAAGATGTCCATTTGCTTGCAATAATGTCTCTCATGATCCTCTATATCCTCTGTCTTATAGTCAGAACAGCAACTGTCACGAAAGCAGATTAATGCAGGCACACAAAGCCTATGGCTTTTCTCTTCGCCCCTCAAAAGACTGTCCACAAGCCGTACCGCTTCCTTTGCCATTGTCTTATAATCTACAGTTACTGTGGTCAAACCAGGAGACATATTATAGGATTCCCTCACATTATCAAAGCCACTCACACAGACATCCTGCGGGATCCTGATGCCATGCTTTTTTAATGCATCGCATAACGCTCTTGCCATAAAATCGTTGGCGCATATGATACCTTCCGGTCTGATTCCATCTCCTTCAAAGAAATACCGATATGCTTCTTCCCCTTTCAGTTTCCACATATCACCATGGAACACCGCCTTTTCTTCCAATGAGATTCCACGTTTCTCCAATTCTTTTCGGAAATAAGAAAAGCGGACTTCACTATCCACATGTCCTTCATATCCCGCCATGAATCCAAAGCGTTTTACATGATGTATCTCAACAAAATGCTCTACGATTTTCTCTATAAGGCTGTTTGCTTCCGTCGTAACATTATAGAAATATTCATTTTCCTCGCGAAAGGAGATAACAGGACATTTTGCCCTTTCCTGTAATGCCTTGATCAGCTTTTTCCTCAAAATTGGTGTATCAAATGTATCAAGCGCTACAATGATGGCATCAAATTCTTCCATCGGTGCGAAGTTTACAATAGCACTTTCATAATAATCATACATATTTTTCGTTTCACGAACACCATAGGAATCCATAAACACCACATTAAATCCAAAATGGAGTGCCTCGGAAACAATTCCCTGTATTAATTCCTGCTGGAATTCCATTTCTGAACGATTAATAAATACCCCTATTGTTTTTCCATGGTTTCCAAACATCGCAAAACCTCCTCTGTGATTGTATGTCAGGTTTATATTCAACTAAGAAATACCTATTCTTCTCTCCAATTCTTTCTGTATTGCTTCATAAAGAATCTCCGGATTACATCCCTGATAAGCCTCCATATAAGAATTCCATACCGATTCAAAGTCTTCTGCCATCACTACCTGCGGAAGCCACATATGCTTCACTTCCTGTATTTTCTTATGAACCCTTCCGGCTTCAGAAGATTCTGTCAGCATATCCGTATAAGAATACATCGGATACCATGGTCCCGGTATATCATGACTGCCAAGCATATCTACATAACTTTTACAGCCATAAGCATCCAGACACTCTCTTACATCCTGAGGTAGTGCTGCATATGCCTCTTCCGGTTGGTATTCCGCTGAAAAAGCATTCTTTCCATCCTCACTTAAGCCTTCCTTTCTTGGGAAATATGGATATGCACAAAAATGAGAGGCACCTAACTCCTGATTATTCCCCCTGACACGCTGTTCGGGTGTCCGATAAAAGATTCCTTCCTCGTTTACTTCATAATCGATTCCTTCCACTCCCCAGAAACGAAGCCGCATAACATCAGGTGACAGCAAATCATTCAAAAACTGCAAAGCTCCTCTTACATCCTCACAGCTCGTCGTTATTGCAATTCCACTGGAAACATCAAACTCATTATTTCTTTTTACATGCCACTGGTTTTCAACACTTCTGTCAATCGTTATCGGAAGAGGCACATAATCACATCCCTGCTCCTTTAGTCCCTGATTATACAAAATGGGGTCTATTGCATAATAGAACTGCCACCATTGATCCACCATTCCTAATACTGCACCTGTTGAAAGCTTCGCAATATATTCCTCATATGTCTGTGGAAACGATTCCGGATCTACGAAACCTTTATTATACTCCTCATTCAAAATACGGAAATATTCCTTTGCAGTAGGTGTTATATTATAATCCATTACTTTATTTGTAACAGGATCTACCATACAGCAACCATCGTTTGGATAACCATCTAAAAACTGCGGTGGATTTTCCAGACAGAAATATCTCCAGTCATCACATAAAATGGTATAAGGTATATTAGGTGTTCCATCCTCCATGACCGGATTTGCCTGCATATACCGTTCAATCAAATCAAAGTATTCCTCCACCGTCCTAATATCAGGATAATCATCCCATTTCAATACTCTTGTCTGAATCCAGAAGGCTTCACCTTCATGAATATATTCTTCAATTCCCCAATTACTGACTCCAAACTGAGGAATCCAATAGATATGACCATCCTCAAGACGTAATCTGTCCCACTCATAGTCCTTCATATAATTTTTAAGGTAAGGATAATCATCCAGGTATTCATCCAATGCAACCAATGCTCCTGCTTCATAAAGTTCAGAAGAACCGGAGATAAAATCGGGATACTCCCCACTTGCAATGTAGGTATTGATTACAGTATCTCTGGATTGACCGACAAGCCAGGTTTCCCAGCATCTTGCTCCCGTAATCTCCGCAATCATTTCCTTGATTTCATTCTCTGCATTCAATTCACTTTTCTGAACATCAAAAAATGCCGTAAAATCTTTTATTTCTTTTTCCTGTTTTTCCGATTTTCCATGACTTATTCCAATTACCGCAATTACCGCCACTAATATTATCGCTATTGCCACAACTCTTTTTCGTATCATTCGTTCTTCCACCATATACTATATTTTTATGTATCTATTCAGTTCCTTCATAGATACATTTTTATCATAATTGTAGCATATTTATATTTGCTTTACCATATTATGACTCTTTATATAGGTTAAGAACAAAGGAATTTTCTATTACAAAAAAAACCGGAACAAATTTTCTCGTTCCGGCTTTTAAGGCGTTAAGTATGTAATGTGTATTCTATTGGTGTATTATTCCTTTACTCCACCCAAAGTAAGTCCTGTAACGAAATACTTCTGCAGGAAAGGATACAGACAAATAATTGGCAGCATGGTCAGTATGGTTGCTGCCGCACGAACTGATGTTGGTGTTACAGTACCTGCTGCGTGCTTCATGGATTCTACTGAATTTCCCTGATTGGTTACGGATGACAGCAGTTTCATCAACTCATACTGCAGGGTTGTATATTGTGAGCTCATACGGTTGTAAAGCATGGCATCAAACCAGGAATTCCACTGTCCAACTGCGACAAACAATGCAACGGTTGCATAAACCGGTTTGCAAAGTGGAGAAATAATCTTTATAAAAATCTGCATATACCCTGCTCCGTCAAGCTGGGCTGATTCCTCCAAACTGTCCGGTAAGCCATTCATGAAGGTACGGATTACTAACATGTTAAATGCATTGATCATTCCGGGAATAACATATACATAGAAGCTATTCGTTAATCCAAGATTCTTATAGAGTATGAAAGTTGGAATCAAACCTCCGTTTACATACATGGTAATAACCCAGAATAGTGACAATTCCTTTCTGAACAGGAAACGCTTTCTGCTTACGATAAATGCCAGAATAGCGTTAGCTGCCAAAGACAGTACCGTTCCAATAATGGTACGGGCTACTGTTATGTAGGCACCGGTAATCAGGTTATCCTTCTGTAATACTGTCGTGTAATTTTTCAGTGTCCACTTTCTTGGCCATAAATACACTCCGCCTCGAAGAGCATCCGTTCCATCATTAAATGATATTGCAAGTGTATTAATTATTGGATACAGTGTCATAACTACAAATGCGATCATGAAAATGGTATTACATATCACAAATATCACATTTGGAACTGACATATTTCTTTTCTTACGCATAACTCTTTCCATCTTGAACCTCCTAGAATAACCTTTCTTCGCCATTGTGCTTTGCAATCTGGTTCGCGATGACAATCAGTACAATGCTGACCAGGCTCTTAAAGATACCTGCTGCTGTACCCATTGCATAATCTCCCTGACTGATACCCCATTTCAAAACATAGATATCAATTGTCTGGGATACACTCTGTACCAAGCCATTACCAAGCAGATACTGAATTTCAAATCCTGCATTTAAAACATTTCCTACATTCATCAGCAAGGTAATCATGATCGTAGGCCGGATACCGGGAAGAGTAACATACTTGATCTTTGCCAGTCGTCCTGCTCCATCAATAGATGCTGCCTCATAAAGGGAAGGATCAATAGCTGTGATAGCTGCCAGATAAATAATGGCATTCCATCCTGTTTCCTTCCAGACATTAGCAAATGCTACAAGTGGCCAGAAGTACTTAGGATGTGCAAAAAAGTTCAAAGGCTGATCCAGAATATGGAATTTCAACAGCAGCTCGTTTATAATGCCTGATGTTGAAAGTGCATCATGCAGGATACCCGTTACAATAATCCATGACAGGAAATGTGGCAGATAGGAGATTGTCTGCACTACCTTTTTGCCGCCTTTTGACTTAATTTCATTAAGCAGTATAGCAAAGAGGATTGCCATAACAAAGGTAGAAATCAGATTGATTACGCCCATTGCCAATGTATTACGGATAACTCGTAAAAACGTTGCATCCGAGAATAAGCGCTGAAACTTTGCAAGTCCTATAAATGCTGATCCAAACAGCCCATCCTTTGGTTTATAATCCTGAAAACCCATAAGCCAGCCTGCCAATGGTGCATAATAGAAAACAACACCATAGGCAACAATAAGTGCCGCCCAGAATAACAGAACTTTCTGCCTCTTAACTTCCTTCCAGGTAAACCTGGTTTTCAGCTCATTTGTTTTTGCTTTTGTCTTAACCCTAGTCAGAGAAGCCATATATACACTCCTTTTCTAAGAGCAGGCAGATGGTTTCATCTCCATCTGCCCTCTCTGCTACTTTCTTATTCGTACTTTGCAGCCTCTTCCATTCTTCTGTCGAGTTCTGCCTGCATCTCATCAAGAAATGCCTGTGGATTACATCCATCATATGCTGTCATGTATTCCTCCCATGCACTTTCAAAATCTGCTGCCATAACTACCTTAGGAAGATACTCATGCTTGATTTCACCCATCAATGTCCATGCAGTACCGCCTTCTGTACTGGTGTTCAAAGAGTTAGAATAAGACCACATTGGATACCATGCACCTGGTGCTTCCGTTGTACCAATCATTTCTACATAGGTCTGAGCACCGTATGCTTCGAAGCATTTCTTTACGGAATCACTTAAACCGTCAAAGAACTCATTTTCCTGTCCATCTGTCTTATTTGCATTGATACCATCATCACTTGTTCCGCTATACTGTGGGAAATATGAATAGGTGCAAAGGTGAGAAGCCTTATATGCTGAGTCTGTAGCCTGCTGTCTTTGCTCTGTTGAGCGGACAAATTCACCATTCTCATTTACAGAATAGTCAACTCCTTCTACACCCCAGAAACGAAGATTATGAATTTCCTGATCCAGTAAATCATTCATGAACTGTAATGCACCCTCTACATCGTCACAGCTTGTTGTGATTGCAATACCACTGGATACATTCAGAACAGCTCCTGAATTATGCCACTGATTCTTCATTCCCTTTTCAATCGTAATAGGAAGTGGTACATACTGGCATCCCTGTGCATCAAGTCCCTGTGACTTGATAGAATCTTCTGCAGTATATGCAAAATCCCACCACTGATCGATCATACCAAGTACACGACCGGTTGAAAGTTTGGAAATATACTCATCATATGTCTGTGTGAAGGACTCAGGATCTACGATTCCTTTCTGGTATTCCTCATTTAACTTCTGGAAGTAACGTTTTGCTGTAGGAGTTGTATTATAGTCAATGACCTTTAATTCATCAGGGTCTACAATACATGATCCATCATTAGGATATCCATCCAGGAACTGTGGTGCATTCTCCAGGCAGAAATAACGCCAGTCTTCACATAAAATTGTGTATGGAATATTTGTTGTTCCGTCCTCCATAGTTGGATTTGCTTCATTATAAGCCTCTATAAGATCAAAGTACTCATCCATGGTTTCAACCTTAGGATAGCCTGCCCATTCCAATACTCTTGTCTGAATCCAGAAAGCCTCATCATTATGTGTACAAACTCTTTCTCTGCCCTTTACCGTACCGAACTGAGGAATAAAATAGATATGTCCATCTGATTGACGAAGCTTATCCCAATCCTGTTCTGAGAAAAGTGCCTTAATATTTGGATATTGATCAAGATAATCATCTAACGGAACTAACGCTCCGGCATCAATCAACTGTGGTGTTGCACTTCCGCCTTCAATGAAGTCAGGATATTCGCCACCGGCAATCATGGTTCCGATTGCTTCTTTATCTGTCTGTCCTGTCAGCCATGTCTCTTTACACTTTGCTCCTACTCTCTCTGCGATAATCTGCTGAACTTCATTATCGTCATTGATTTCAGAACCCGGTGTTGCAAAGAATGCTGTAAACTCTTTAATCTCTCCGGAATCTTCCTTTGATGCATCCTGTGTCTCTGACTGCTTATCAGCATCAGCACTTGTTTTGCTGTCCCCATTGCTGCCACAGCCTGCCATGATTGACATTGTCATAGCTGCTGTAACAAGAAGCGCAACTGCTTTTTTAAGTTTCATAAACTAATACCTCCCAAATATGTTTTTGATAAGTCTATTTTATCGGAAATCAGCTTTGAAACAATCGGACGAACTATATAAAAAAAGGGGGGAAAGTATAGATATGTCAACCTATACTTTCTCCCTGTTTTCATTCCGCCAGTCTTGCCTGTTTTCTGAATTTTGCCGGGGTACATCCCTTTGCTGTAATAAACCTGTTTACAAAATAGTCTAAATCATGATACCCAACCTCTTCTGCAATCTCATAAATCTTTTTATCTGTCCGTACCAGAAGGAGTGCTGCCTGTTCCATGCGGTAATTATTCAGATAGTCTTTAAATGACTGCTCATATTTCTTACGGAACAACTGTCCTAAATAAGCAGAATTCACATAATATTTCTCACTCAGCTCCTTTAACGTAAGGTTCTCGGCATAGCGTTCCTTAACCTCTCTCTCTACCTTGGCCAGGACTCCATAGGATACCTTTTTTCTAAGCTGTGTCAGATATTCCGCATATTCACAGGCAAATCTTGACAAATGAGCTTTGCTGCCCCGCATAATTCCTTCTTCAAAAGTACTTTCACTGATAATTCTAAGAATTTCTCCCTGATTCACACCATCATCCTGAGCAGTTGCCAGATGTATCAGTTGAAACAGCATATAATTAATATTCAAATTCATTGCCTCTTGCGTAACTCCCATCTGCTGCATCTCCTGATAGAGCAAATCAACACCTGTAACGATCTCTCCCGGACTGTTTTGCTCAATAGCAGATAACAGCACATCAAGGCTTTTTTTACATAAAATAATACCTTCATCCTTTACCTGAACCTCAGTTTCATAATAATAGATAGGCTTCTTCTGGCAAAATCCCTGAAAAGACCGCAATACACAAGCTGTACTGTAAGATTGCGCCACCTTGGATATATCTGCCACCTTCTTTCCCACCAGCATGATGACCGGCATTTGTATAATACCCTTCAGATAATCAAGGAATTTCTCCAGATATTCCTGTTCATTCATTTCTCTGCTTTCTGACATATATTCACAATACACAACACCAATATCATATATTTTTTCATTCCCCGACACATCAAAAACACAGTGATTGCTATCCTTATCCATATAATCCAGACAGTGCTGATAGAGCTTTCTCTGATAGCCTCTCTTTTCCTCATCCGTAAGTTCCTCTGACAGTTCCAGCCCGTCAAGTTCAATTTCGATATACCTTACTCCTTCTGACAGCTGCATATGTTTTCTGACATACTCCAGATTCAGGTTATCATATTTTCCCTGTATTACAGCTATCATATTCCTTGCCAGATAAGCCTGTTCCATTCTCTTATTATCCTTTTTCTTTTCTTCAACAGTCTGATGCATACTGGCTACCCTGCGCAGAACAGAAAGTAGTTCATCCTTCTCTACCGGTTTGAGTACATAATCCGTACACTTATATCGGATTGCTTCCTGTGCATAGTTAAAATCAGCATACCCGCTTAAAATTGCAAAATAAGCTTCTGAAATATTCTCTTTCCTTATTTTTGCCAGCAGTTCCAATCCTGTCATTACCGGCATCTTAATATCAGCAATAATAAGATCTACTTCATTTTTAATTAAAAAATCCAACGCCTCCTCGCCATTTACTGCTGTTCCTGCAATTTCAAACCCTTCCTTCTGCCAATCAACCAGGACTGTCAATCCTTGTAGAATGAATGGCTCATCATCAACCAATAATACCTTTAACATCTTTTTCTCCTTATGTTCTTTGCCTTCTCCTATAAACAGTTAACAGGAATTCTGATCTGAACCATAGTTCCAACACCCTTCTCGCTCTCAAGTCCAAAGGTCACATGATCATTTGTTATCATCTTAAGTCTAAGACAGGCATTTACGATTCCAACCCTTCCCTTTTTCTTCAAAAGTTCTATGTTTGCATCTGTCATCTTCTTATGCAATTCTTCCATTGCATCTTCCTCCATGCCACAGCCTGTATCCTCTACTTCTATGCACAGTTCATCCCTTTCCTGATATACACGAAGGAATATCCATCCCGGAGTCGTCTTGCTCTCAATACCATGTACGCATGCATTCTCCACAAAGGTTACAATGGTAAGCCTTGGAATCCTTAAGTTTCCACACGCTTCATCCATTTCAATCTGATAAGACAGCCTGTCTCCAAAACGATATTTCTGTAAGCCAAGATAGGCATTTACGAATTCTATCTCCTTGCGTATTTCGATACAGTCCTCGCTCCATTCTACATTCTGACGCTCCATCACTGCCAGCTTCTCTACCATATCTGCTGTTTCATACTCTTTCTTGATAATACTGTGCATACGGATACTTTCCAGTGCATTAAACATAAAATGCGGATTAATCTGGCTTTGAAGTGCAAGAAGCTCTGCCTTCTGTCTTGCGATATCTATCTCCTGCTCTCTTAATTTATCCTTATAAACAGTTTGAATCAAATCATTTATCCGGATAACCATACGATTGTAATTATTCATGAGACTTCCTATTTCATCGTGTCCCTGTATATCTTCTATCATTGTCAGCCTTTCATCATCAACCCTCTCAAATGCCTCGCTAAGCTTCCTGATGCGTGATGTGAAGGAACGATTGATTTCTGCCATAAGAATAAGCGGAAGAACAATATTTACCATCAGAAGCATTAGTAAAATCGGCAGGTTATTTACGATTTCCGTCACAATCATACCATTCGTCTGAAGAATATGAATTTGCAGCTCCATGCCATACAGACTCATTGTCTTTGTGTATGCCACCTCTTTTTCCATCTGAAATTCTGAAAAATCCGTTCCCACATTGGAATACCCCTTATTCGACAGAAGAATTTTATTATCCAGACATATAAAAATTGGCACATCATAATTCATTTCTACAAGGTCTCTGACCATTTTACTATAATCCATCTCTAAGGTCACGATTTTTTCCATCTTGCTGTTAGAATAGAAATTGAGCCTGCGCACAAATATGGTTTTGCGTTTCGCCTCCAGAGGACTGTTTACACCATCATAATAATAGAAATAGAGAAATTGATCCTTTCCTGATTCTGTCATATATTGATACCATGGTGTGTCCTTAATTGTATCAATTCTTGCAAACTCACCACCATTTACAATCGTTTCATTGTCAGAATACATCCTGATTCTCGTATTTTCCAAACCAAAGCTGTCATCCAGCATCGTATCCTTGATAAAGCTCTGATAGCCGGTAACATAATCTAAAGGATTTTCGTACTCTCTCGACAAAAACTCATCAATGCTCTTGTTCATATAAATACTCTTTGCAATTCTGGCAACAGAATCAATATTATTATAGAAGCTATATTCAACTGCATTTGATATGTTTTCCATCTCATGCTTTCTCTGTGATCTCTCTGCATCAAGAAAATTATATACAATCACGCTGTCCGTAACAATCAAAGGAAACAATACACAAAATAAAAATAAGAAATACATCTTCTTTTTCAGTTCATAATTATCCATTTTCTCCTGAAAGATGTTCCAAATTTTTTTCATATCCCTCTCCACAATCTATTCCTTTTTACTCATTATATCACAAACTCGCAAACCCGCACTTCGTGCTTTTTGCCTGCTTTCGCAGGCTCTTTGCTCGTTAATGGCGCATGAAAAACAAATGTCTGCTTCGCAGCCGCTTGTTTTTCTCTTGCGCTCATTATATCACTCTTTTGCTTTTATTTCTTCTCATTTAATTCCATAAAAAAAGAGAGTGGCAAAATACACACTCTCTTTTTATCATTCTGTTTCTTATGGCAGCATATCTGTGCCAGGGAAGTACTCATCCCATTTAGCTGTACGTTCATCGATAATCGCCTGACCACCTGCACTTAAGTAGTCAGCAAGCATACTATCCCAAACCTTATCAAAATCAGCTTCTGCTGCAATGACTGCGTTATCATATACCTGATCACGCTTTGCACTCAGAGTATCACCGACACCGCCTTCTGCTTCAATATTTCCAACATTTACATTCTTTGCAGGAACTGCATCTGTCTGCGCAATCACATTTGCTTCCTGAACTAATTCAGGATCAATTTCAGCATAGCCATATGCTCTGGATAAATCTGTCAGTTCCTTTGAAGACAGATTCAATCCGTTACAGGTAATTGTATAGTCAATATTCATACCGGAGTTCTGAATAGCATCACCGGTTGCAGCGATTGTCTGAATAGCACCGCTTTCCAACTTGTTATGGGTTACTCCCTCATCACCAATCTGCAGATATTCGATATGCTCAGGCTCACTGATCCAGTCAAGATACAGCAGACATGCAAGAGGCTCATCGTTTGTAATAGGGAAGAATATCTTACGGTCACCGGCTGTGCTTGATACATATTTTGTATGAGTTCCCTTAGAATCATCAAAAGGATCAATTGCTACAAACTTAGCATCTTCACTAACATTTCTCTGTAAATTTGCATTGATACTGTCTGTACCGTTACGGAAAGGATAATCCCAGTTATGTGTAAAGGCACCTACATAACCTGCTTTCATATTATCGTCTTCTGTTGTATCACCACTACCGTACAAAGCAAAATTGTCCCACATAAGTCCGGCATTATACCACTTGTTCAGTAATCTGACTGCCTCTTTGGTGCCATTCTGAGTCAGCTTTCTGTCATCAAAGCCATTAATATAATACTCTTTATCGGTAATATCGGGGTCGATAAAGGACTCAATCAAAGTTGCAGCTCTCCAACCTACATCATAACTTACAGAATATGGAATCATCTTGTCAGCATCCGCACCCAGTAAAACATCTGCATTATCTCTGAAAGCAATCAGCATTTCCTCAAATTCTTCTGTTGTGGTAGGAGCTTCCATATTCAGCTTATCCAACCAATCCTGACGGACAAAAGTGTTGATACGGTTGCTGGTAGCAAGCTTTCCTTCGACCGCCCATAAAGTACCATCAACCGGATCCTTATCCCAATACATATTGGTCTCTCCAAGCCAATTCCAAAGGTTAGGAAGTTCGCTCTTATAGTCTTCTACATAGCTGCTCAAATCAAGAACACCGCCCATATCAGCATAGGTCTTAATCGTAGGGTAGCTATAAGTTACACAGATATCAGGAGCTGTACCTGCCGCAAGCAGATTGTTAATCTCATCAACTTCTGTCCAACGGGGAACCTTTACAAACTCAACCTCAACATTGTGGTCTTCCAGCATACC
>JALEWA010000095.1 GCA_022788085.1 Lachnospiraceae bacterium | reverse complement strand
TTTCCCTCACTGTCAACCTTGGCATATGAGAGATACAAATGCTCCGTGGGTTTTGTCATCATCAGATACAGATAAAGTCTCTGAATATACATCTGCTGTCTTGGTGTCGGGGCAAGCTCAAAATCCGATTCCTGCAGGAATTCCCTGTCAATATCGGAAATAATACCACCCGTTCCGCCGCTCTTTGGAATAATACCATCATTGACACCCACGAAAAATAACGCCTTAATCTCGCAAAGACGTGTTCTTTCCATATCTCCAATGATAACCTTATCTACATTCTGTGGAATCGTTCCAACCTTGATTTCTGCAAAGCCTGCATCCAGAATATCCGCAAATTCTTTGATTTCCATGGAATCCTGCCCAAGCAGACCAATAATCTGCTCTAAAAGCTCCATCACAAGACGGTAAATCTGTGCATATTCCTTTGCCTTTACAAGATCTCCCTGCGCTTCAAACTGCTGTTCATATCCAAAGAGCTTCTCCTCAATATCTGCACGAACAATAAAGTCATATAGTGCCTTTACAAAAACTTCTCCCGTAGCTTCCTTTATCATCAGAGGCTCCAGCATGGCTACAATACGTTCACGCAAGGTATTTAATTCCTCTAAGTCCTTTGCTTCCTCTTCTTCACGCTTTAATCGTCTGCTAAAGATAGTATTCCATCTCTTTCTGCCTCGAATTCCCATGGTAAGAATGTAATTTTCAAGCCTGTCTGTTTCCTCCGGGGTAATGCCGGACAAACCACATCTCAGGAAATGGAACACCGATTCATAAGAATAGTCCTGAATGACAACAAGAAGCGCACTTCTGATAAATTCCACAAAGGGATTGAGTACCAGCTTATTGGTCTGGTCAAGGAAATACGGAATGTCAAACTTTTCAAATTCCTCCTTGGCCAAAAAGCCATACCGCTCCATATCGCCCGTTACGACTGCAATATCACGATAGCAGTAATCCTTTGTGCGGATCAGTCTTTTGATTGCAAGGCAGACCTGACGAAGCTCTTCCTTCGGATTGGTTGCTTCAAACATATAAATCGCATCCTGTGTTTCCTCATAAGGCTTATATGGATAACGGAATAATTCTCTTTCCAAATGTGCCATACCGGGATTATTACGGTACCGATACACAACAGGCTCTTTGATGAAGACATCCTCTTCCCTTTTCACATCTGCTTCCCTGGCAAGCCTTGTCAAATCATGGATTGTCTTCTTGCTTAAATGAAACAGCTTCTGCTCACCATCCATGAAATATGGCTCTTCCCTTGTATCCATGGTTATTGTCAGAATCACTTCGTTGGCAAGTATCATAAGCTGCTGGATTACCTTATTCTGTACGGGTGTAAACCCTGTAAAGCCGTCAAATACAATGACACTGTCCTTCACAATTTCAGACTTTGGTAATACGCCTCTTAATAAATCAAGTGTTTCCTCTGTCGTGATATACCTGTCCTGAATATATTTCAGGAAGCCTTCATATAAGACCTGCAAGTCCTTTAACTTATAGAACAATGCGCCTCTTTTGGAAGCGTATTGTGTAAGCTGCTCCACTTCCTTTAACCCAAGCCCATACTGCATGAATTCCGATAATGCAGACTTAACTTCATGAATGTAGCCGATTTTCTTAATATTACGCTTCATGACGCTAAGCTCTTCCTCAAGCCCTGCCGCTACGCTTCGAAGCACAAGGCTCTTACCGGTATCGTCGAGTACCGGCTTATCATTTCCGCCTACCTCTGCAAAGATTCGGTGCGAAAGTCTTCCAAAGCTCAACACATCAATATTCATAATTCCTTTGTTTGGACTCTTTTTCACGATATCAAGCTGTGTCTGCATGGTAAACTGGTCCGGCACAACAATCAGGTAATTGCGATGAGGATTTACCTTTGCTTCTTCTATGATATGCTCATATAATAAGTGGCTCTTTCCTGAACCGGATGCCCCTATATAAAATCTTAAACCCATTCTTATCCCCTTCCATTTCTGTCATTTACAGGGTGGTTTTTGTGTTTAGTCCAACTAAATGTGTTATTTTCTTTTTTAGTTGGGGACTCTGCTTTTGTATTTCCCAACTATTTTCTGTTTTTCTTTCATTAGTTGGGGTTTTTCCTGCACTCTTCACCAACTAAATCTGTTTTTTTCTCTTTTAGTTTGACACTCTGTTTTATCTTCTCCAACTTTTTTCTGTTTTTCTTTCATTAGTTGGGGTTTTTCCTGTACTCTTCACCAACTAAATCTGTTTTTTTCTCTTTTAGTTGGGAACTCTGTTTTATCTTTCCAACTATTTTCTGCTTTTCTTTCATTAGTCGGGGTTTTTCCTGTACTCTTCACCGACTAAATCTGTTTTTTCTCTTTTAGTTGGGAATAGTGCTACTAAGATATTCACTACTTTTAGTTAAGACTTCGTATTCTTTACTATTATTGCATATTCCCTTTAAAAATGATAGTCTGTAACTAATCATAAATACATTCATAAAACAGGAGGTTTCATATGGCAGAGACAAACACAAAGATTCCAAACAGAGAAACTGTTCCCAAAGAATACACTTGGGCACTTGAAGATTTATACGCATCTACAGACGAATGGAAAAAGGATATGGAAAAGCTGAAGGCTTTTGTTCCACAGATTACCTCTTTTCAGGGAAGGCTTGGTGAAAGCAGCAAGGCTTTGCTCGACTTTCTAAAATTGCAGGATGAAATTACCATCCTTATTGACAGTTTTGCAAACTATTCCTTCCGTAAAGCTGATGAAGATACGAAAAACACAACATGGCAGGGCTATAAAGACCAGACATCAAGTCTGTATGTTGCCTTAGCAGGTGCTTTTTCCTTTGCAGAACCTGAAATATTAACGATTTCCGATGAAACCTTGGAAACATTCCTTGCAGAGGAACCAGCCTTAGAAGAATATAGAAGATATCTTTCTAATATCCGTCGTAAAAAGGCACATATTTTAAGCAATGAAGAAGAACGTATCATGGCTGCTGCAGGCGATTTGATGCAGGCACCGGGTGATATTAACGGCTTGTTAAACAATGCAGATATGACTTTCCCTGACGTAACAGATAAAAGTGGTAACAAGCTTCCTGTCACTCATGCAAGCTTTATCCCTCTCATGCATAATTCTGACAGAAATGTCAGAAAAGAAGCTTTTACTTCTCTTTACAGTACCTATGATTCCTTAAAAAATACTTCTGCTGCTATTCTTTCTGCACAGATGAAGCAGTTAAAGTTCAATGCAGATATGCGTCATTACGGATCTGCACTTGAGGCTGCTCTTGATGAAACGAATGTCGATACTGCCGTTTACCGCAATCTCATTGAAGCCGTACACGACAACATGGACTCCATGTATAAATATGTCCGTCTTCGTAAGAAGCTCTTACAGGTCGATGAGCTTCATATGTATGATTTGTATGTACCAATGGTAGCCGATGCCGAAGCTCATATTTCCTTTGAGGAGGCAAAGAAAAATGTACGAGAGGCTTTACAGGTTCTTGGTGAAGATTATATTTCCATTTTGGACGAAGGCTTTGAAAACCGTTGGATTGATGTCTATGAAAATGTAGGCAAGCGAAGCGGTGCTTACTCCTGTGGTGTCAGAAAGCATCCTTATGTCCTTCTTAACCACAAAGATAATCTTGACTCCGAATTCACCCTTGCGCATGAAATGGGGCACGCACTCCACTCCTACTACTCCAATAAGACACAACCAATTATTGACTCTGACTATGTTATCTTTGTCGCCGAGGTTGCTTCTACGTGTAACGAAGCACTTCTTATGCAGTATTTATTGCAAAAGACAACGGATAAGAAGCAGCGTGCATATCTGATTAATTACTTTTTAGAGCAATTCCGAACTACACTCTACCGTCAGACCATGTTTGCAGAGTTTGAACTAAAAATGAGTGAGCTTGTTCAGAATGGGGAAAGCATTAATGCCGAAAGTGCATGTAAGATTTACCACGATTTGATTCAGCTTTACTTTGGTGATGATATTGTTCATGATGAGCAGATTGACTTGGAATGGGCAAGAATTCCTCACTTCTACTACAATTTCTATGTATATCAGTACGCAACCGGCTTCTCTGCTGCCATTGCACTGTCACAGAAGATTTTAAAAGAAGGAGCGCCTGCCGTAAAGGCTTATAAAGCAAACTTCTTAAGTGCCGGATGTTCTAAAGATCCTGTATCTATCTTAAAGGATGCCGGTGTCGATATGTCCACCAAGGCTCCGATTGAAGAGGCATTGAAGCTGTTTGACAGCCTGATTGATGAAATGGAAGAGTTGATGAAGTAA
>JALEWA010000084.1 GCA_022788085.1 Lachnospiraceae bacterium | reverse complement strand
CCGGTAAGAAGGAGAGAATAAGGGAAGGCTTTCGCTGTGGTATGAAGATAGAATTCGTCTATGGCTTGCTTGTCTGCCTTGTCTGTTTCTTCTTTGCAGAACCACTGATGAAGCTATTTGTTGAGGACAAAGAAGTAATCGGGCTTGGAGTAGAGTATTTGCATTTGATTGCTGTCATGTATCTACTGCCAGCAGCCACAAACGGAATTCAGGGCTTTTTCCGGGGAATCGGAGATTTAAAAGTAACTTTGTGGAGTAGCTTTACTAACATGGGGATAAGAGTGCTTGCGGCAATTCCACTGGTATTTTTATGTAGGCTTGGAATGACAGCTTTGCCTCTGTCTTATCTTTGTGGTTGGGTTGCAATGCTGATTGTGGAAGTGCCTCTACTGTTGAAACAATGGAAAAATATATCTCAATTCTAATGGCAGTTTTTAGTATTCTTATTAAACTGTTTGAGGGAAAGCTTGGAAAATGGGTAAAATATTTGTATGTGAGTGGAATGCCATTTTGATGCTTATTTCGCCAAGCTCTTTTTTACTGATGCATAATCTTCCAATATGGATATTTATCATGATTGTATTCCTTTTGGGAACAGTGGCAGCATATGTGATTGCAGCAAGAACATATTCTTCATTCTTAAATGTGGAAAAGCAGGAAGCAGGGATGGAGGAGTTAATCGAAAATGTACGGAAGGCATTTGAACCGCTGGAAAGCTTTTTCTCTAATATATATACATCACTCGATGAAGTGAATGGGTTATCCCAAAGAATAGTAGATGCGACAAGGGAAATCGTGTCTGACTCAGAAACGGAGACAAAGGAAGTAGATGGCAGCATTGAGATATTCAATGCACTTGCAGACAGGATTATCAGCTCTGAGAAAAAGGTAGATGCTACTGTGGAACAGATGAATTCGATGAAGAAGAGCAATGATGTAGGTATTACTTCTATTAGTGAGCTGACAGAGAAGTTCAAGGAAAATGTGGAATCTACAGAAAGAGCATCACATGAAATCGAGAATCTTTCAGAGAAGTCAGCACATATCGGCAGCATTATTGATACGATTTCAGGTATTGCAGGACAGACAAATCTGCTTGCATTGAATGCGTCAATTGAGGCTGCACGTGCAGGAGAGGCAGGTAAGGGCTTTGCCGTTGTTGCAGATGAGATTAAGAAACTTTCCGAGCAATCTACGGAATCCACCCGTAAGATTGATGAAATCTTAAAGGAAATTGTAGATATTGTGCAGTCTACAAGTAAGATAATGAACCATAACAGTTCCATTGTAAATGAATCCTCTGAGAAACTGAATGCAACCGTTGATGTGTTCAAGATAATGATCAGTTCTTCGGAAGAAGTAATTCGAACAATTGACGAACTGTATGATGAATTACGTTCCATTGCACAAGTGAAAGAGACAATGCTTTCCTCCATGCAGAATCTGTCAGGTATGGTAGAGAGTTCCGTAAAGTCTGCAAAGGAAATTAATTCTTCGACAGAAGAGCAGGTTACTTCTATTGAAGGTGTTATGGAGTCAATGAGTACAGCACAAAAAGGTATGGAGAATCTGGCAGCCGTATTGAATGCAAAGGAATAGGAATAAGAAAAAAGGAAATCTTGTTATAAAGATTTCCTTTTTTAGTAGCGAGAGGGGGATTCGAACCCTCGACACCATGGGTATGAACCATGTGCTCTAGCCAACTGAGCTATCTCGCCATATTTAGCTTGAAATGAAATGGGGCCTACAGGGCTCGAACCTGTGACCCTCTGCTTGTAAGGCAGATGCTCTCCCAGCTGAGCTAAGACCCCACATTCCATAAATCAGTTACTAATGCAACCGACTTAATTACTATACAAGTTATTACAGAAAATGTCAACCATTTTTTTAAAAAAAGTATAATCTTGGAAAAATGATAGGATGGAGGGATTTACAATGACAGAATCACAATATGATCGTGCTAATAAAAAAGTGTATCCGGTTGTGTTAACACAGTTGATTATTATGGTTGTTATGACAATCATAGGTTTTGTGAGTGGAATATCGATTCAGGGAATCATTATGGTGATAGCAGCAATTGGCGGGATTTTTGTGTTGGGTTATTTGATGAAGGCAGAGATGCCGGGGAAGAAACGGGCAATTGGATTGTTAGGAACAGCAAGTGTAGTTTATTTTATTTTTTTGCTACTTAATTTTTCAGCTACCGTTTATGCCTATGCTATGCCATTAATGACAGCAAGCATTATTTACCTTAATGTCAGGTTTTTATATTATGGAGGTACGATTACTATTGTAGGAAATATCCTTCACTTGATTATTATGACTGTAGCAGGACATTCCGGAAAAATTGATATGTTGTTTAATTTTGTCATTATAGCAATTGTCATTTATATTGTTTATAATGTAAGCATTACCCTGACTGCCTTCAATGAAGAAAATCTTCAGGTACAAAAGGAGGCGTCTGATAAAATGCTTCTTGTTGCAGATAATCGATAAAGCATTTTGATACGGTAAAGGAAAAGATGTATATTCTTTCAGATGTAATTAAGAGCAACAGCGAGTCTATGACTAACATTGCAGACAGTACCGGAAGTACGGCAGAAGCAATTCAGGAGCAGGCAATGATGTGTAGTCAGATTCAGAATAATACGGATGAAGCAGAACGTGAAACTGCTGAAATGCTGGAAAAATCCAAGCATACGATGGAGAATGTTGCACAAGGAGCAAAACTCGTTGCAGGACTAAAGGAACAGGCAGCAAATGTTGAAAATGCAAGCAACCTTGCCGCAGAATCCACAAAGCAGGTTAATCGCAGAGTGGAAGAGGTAAAGGGTATTGTAGCAACTATTCTTAGCATATCCAGCCAGACGAACCTTCTTGCTTTGAATGCTTCGATTGAAGCAGCAAGAGCTGGTGAGGCGGGAAAAGGTTTTGCTGTGGTCGCAGATGAAATCAGACAGTTGTCTGAACAGACGAAGGAAGCAACGAATAAAATTACAGATATTATCAAGGATCTGAATGCAGATGCAGAGAAAGCTGCGGAGAGTATGGAGCATTCAGCAGGCTCTATTAAAGAACAAAGTGAGATGATTGATACTACAAAGGATAAATTTGAATCAATTGATGCGGAAATGAAGTCATTAACAGAGGTTATAGCATCTATGGAGGGAGCCATAACTGCAATTCTTCAAAGCACCAATACCATTTCAGAGAATATTTCAAATCTTTCTGCAACCAGCCAGGAGATTGCAGCTTCTTCGACAGAAGGACAGCAGACAGCCCAAAGGCAGTGCAGGATATGTCAGAGGTATTTCAAGTTATTACAGCAACCTATATGCTTGCTCAGGATTTAAAGAATTCTGCGGAACAGTAGCAAAATCATAGAAAAGCTTTCAGAAGCAGTGATTGCTTCTGAAGGCTTTTTTTGAGGTTTGTTTGACGTTCTGTTACATTTTATTACGTTATAATTTTGCACATTGTGGGAAAAAATGACGGAATGTGTGTCATTAGGGGGAATAGTGCGAAAAGTAAAGGTTGCATGATAATTTGACATTCTTATATAATTGACCTTGCCAAATCTTAGCGGATTTCGTCATTCAATGCCCATTTGCGGTGTTGAATAAAGGCAGTAAAGGAAAATGAGAATGGAGGCAGACGTATGGAGCAGCTTAGGGTAGTGACTGCACAGGATAATGAAAGAATGTTTCGAATTCTTAGTGAGTTGATTACAAAGGACAAAGAATTTCAGATTATGATTACGGTACCTTCCGGAAAACAACATACCGTGGATTCTTCACGAGAAAATACACAGGATAAAATGATAGATAAGGGACATGATTTAGAAAAGGATGTTACGGATATGATCCATGAAATTGGTGTACCGGCACATATCAAAGGCTATCAGTATTTGCGGGAGGCTATTATGATGTCTGTAAGGGATGGAGAAATGCTGAATTCCATAACAAAGATTCTGTATCCGACAATTGCCAAAAAGTATCAGACTACTTCAAGCCGCGTAGAACGTGCAATCAGACATGCCATTGAAGTAGCATGGAGCAGAGGAAATATGGAAACATTGGATTCTTTATTTGGTTATACCATAAGCATAGGAAAGGGAAAACCAACAAATTCAGAATTCATTGCGCTCATAACAGATAAAATCAGACTGCATTATCGGGAGTAATTGGGCATGTATACAATTTAAAAAAGAGTCTCTTCTTTACATTACAACCACATATGTTGTATAATATAAATTATCTATGTAGCTATGAAGGTACTGAATAGTTGCATATCTATAATATAAAATATGGGTTCCCCAGGGGAATGCCGGATGAGAAGGGATTCGGTGTAATTTATGAAAAAAATTTTGTTTGTGGCATCAGAAGGTGTGCCTTTTATCAAAACAGGAGGATTGGCAGATGTTGTAGGTTCGCTGCCCAAGTACTTTGATAAAAGATATTTCGATGCAAGGGTAATTCTACCAAAGTATATGTGTATGAAGCAGGAAATGAAAGATATGATGCATTACAGAGCGCATTTTTATATGGATTTTCTTGGACAGGATGAGTATGTTGGTGTTCTGGAAGCACAGTATGATGGTATTACTTATTACTTTATTGATAATGAGAAGTATTTTAACGGGTTCAAACCATACGGAGATAATGTAGTAGAAGAGATTTCCAAGTTTGTATTTTTCTCAAAGGCTGCATTGTCTATATTACCGGTTATTGATTTCAGACCGGATGTGGTTCATTGCCATGACTGGCAGACAGGTATTATCCCTGTTTATCTTAAGGAAAGATTTGCGGGTGGAGAATTCTATCGAGGAATGAAATCTGTTATGACAATTCACAATCTGAAGTTCCAGGGTGTATATGATATTAAGACAGTAAAGAATATCTCAGGTCTTGACAGTTCTTTCTTTACACCGGATAAGATGGCATATTTTAAGGATGCTAATCTTTTAAAAGGTGGAATTACCTATGCAGATGCAATCACAACGGTAAGTCAGACTTATGCCGAGGAGATTAAGACAGCTTTCTATGGCGAGAAGCTGGATGGACTCTTAAGGGCAAGAAGCAAGGATTTAAGAGGTATTGTTAACGGTATTGATTATAGTGAGTATAATCCGGAAACAGATTCTTACATTCTTCACAAATACAATGCAGGTAATTTCAGAAAAGAAAAGATTAAGAATAAGAGAGATTTACAAAGACAGCTTGGTCTTGTTGAGAATGAAAAGAAGATGATGATCGGTATCGTATCAAGACTGACAGATCAGAAGGGTATGGATCTTGTTGCCTATATCATGGATGAGATGCTTAGCAGGGATGATATTCAGCTGGTAGTGCTTGGTACCGGTCAGGAGCAGTATGAGAACATGTTCCGCCATTTTGACTGGAAATATCATGGCAAAGTTTCTGCTAATATTTATTATTCAGAGGAGCTTTCACACAGAATCTATGCTTCCTGTGATGCATTCCTGATGCCGTCTTTATTTGAGCCTTGCGGTCTGAGTCAGCTGATGTCCTTACGATATGGAACGATTCCAATTGTACGTGAAACAGGAGGACTGAAAGATACGGTAGAACCATATAATGAATATGAGAGCAAGGGTACAGGATTTAGCTTTAAGAATTATAATGCACATGAAATGCTTGCAACAATCCGTTATGCTGAGAAGATTTATTATGATAAGAAGCGTGACTGGAATAAGATTGTTGACAGGGCTATGGCAATGGATTATTCTTGGAAAGTATCAGCTTCGAAATATCAGGAAATGTATGATTGGTTAATTGGATAAGGCTAATGTAGTTAGAACGGGCCACTTCCCAAAGAGGTGGTCCGTTTTCCGGTTTAGTAAGTGGAGGTAAATAATATGGCGTTTGATGGGATGACGATTGCAGGCATCGTAAAGGAAATAGATGAAAAGATAACAGGAGGCAGAATCTATAAGATTGCACAGCCCGAGAAGGATGAGCTTCTCTTAACAATTAAGAACAACAGTGGGCAGACAAGACTTCTGATGTCTGCAGATGCTTCGCTTCCATTAATTTATATGACAGAAGCAAATAAACCAAGCCCTATGACAGCACCAAATTTCTGTATGTTGTTAAGAAAGCATTTGCAGAATGCCAGAATTATTTCCGTAACGCAGCCCGGACTGGAGAGAATTGTCAAGTTTGAACTGGAACATCTTAATGAATTGGGTGATATATGCCGTAAATATCTTGTTATTGAGCTTATGGGCAAACATAGCAATATTATTTTTTATGATGATAAAAATATGATTATTGATAGTATTAAGCATATTTCAGGAATGGTAAGTTCTGTGCGTGAAGTGCTTCCCGGTAGAGAGTATTTTATCCCCAAAACACAGGATAAAGTGGATCCGATGCAGGTTACAAAGGAAGAAATGAAAGCAGCATTATTAAAAAACAGCATGCCTGCATTTAAGGCAGTTTATATGGAATTTACCGGGATTTCACCGTGCATGGCACATGAAGTGTGTTATCGGGCGAAGGTAGACTCTGACAAACCGACAGGTGATTTGTCACCGGAAGAGATGGATGCACTTGCAGAGCATTTTTGGCTGGTGATGCAGGATGTGAAGGAGGGAAATTTCAAGCCTAATATCGTGTATGAGAATAAGCAGCCTAAGGAATATGCGGTAATACCTCTCACATCTTATGATAAGGAGCATACTCTCTTTTTTGACAGTGTGTCGCAGCTTCTTGAGCATTTCTATGCGGAGAAGAATCTTGTGACAAGAATCAGACAGCGCTCCGTTGACCTTAGAAGAATTGTCCAGACGGCGCTGGAGAGAAATGTGAAGAAATATGATTTGCAGATGAAGCAGCTTGCAGATACGGAAAAGCGGGAAAAATACCGTGTTTATGGAGAACTGCTGAATGCCTATGGATATGGTGTGGAATCTGGAGCAAAGTCTATGGAGGCATTGAATTATTATACAAATGAAATGATAACGATTCCGCTTGATCCTACATTAACACCGGGGGAAAATGCCAAGAAATA
>JALEWA010000076.1 GCA_022788085.1 Lachnospiraceae bacterium | reverse complement strand
GCCTGTTATTATTTCTACTATCTTCCATTTCGAATTTCTCCCTTAGTATGCATTCTTATTGATAAAGCCCTTAAAAAATGTCAGAAACAATATTTTAAGGTCAAATCCCATTGTCCAATTCTCAATATAGTACAAATCATATTCGATACGCTTACGTATAGAAGTATCTCCTCTATATCCATTTACCTGTGCCCATCCTGTGAGTCCCGGACGTACCTGATGCTTTATCATATATCTGGGTATCTCCTCCCTGAATTTTTCAACGAAAAGAGGTCTTTCCGGTCTTGGTCCTACCAGACTCATATCCCCTTTTAATACGTTAAAAAACTGAGGCATCTCATCAATGCTTGTTTTACGCAGTATCTTTCCAATCTTTGTTACTCTCGGATCATCCTTCTTTGTCCAGCCTTTTTTCTCTTCTTCTTCCTTTTGTACTTCCATGGTGCGGAATTTATACATCTTAAAAGGTCTGTTATGAAGACCGACTCTCTCCTGCTTGAAGATCAATGGTCCCTTACTGGTAAGCTTAATCCCGATTGCTGCCACAAGCATAAATGGTGAGAAAAGAATAATTGCCACAATAGCGCCAAAAATGTCCATGACACGCTTCATTAACATATTTGCTGTATTCGTAAGCGGAACTCTTCGGATATTTACAACTGCCAGACCTCCCAAATCCTCAAGATACGGACTGCTCGGAATAACCCTGTTGTAGTCAGGTATGAACTTCGTGTGAACACCTGACTTCTCACATATATTGACGATATCCTCAAGCCTGTCATAATCCTCCAGCGCTAACGTAATACCGATTTCATCAAGCTTATTATCAGCAAGAATCAATGGGAGATTATCAATATCTCCCACTACCTTGATTCCTTTATAGGTAGTTCCTCGCGGAATCCTGTCATCCAGAATACCACATACCTCATAACCCCATTCAGGGTTAGCTATAATTTTATCAATATAAGCTTCTGCTGCTCTTGAGTAGCCTACTAACAAAATGTGTTTAATATTATACCCTTTTTTTCTGAAAAAGCGAAGGACATACCTTACTGTTTTTCTCATAAGGGCTTCGGCAACCATATTAATGCCATAAAATACCGCAATCATGCCTCGTGAAAAGTCCGGTAAATTTATTGCATACATACATACCATGATAGCCAAAAGACCAACGGTATTCGCCTTAATAATATTGAACAGCTCGTACTTTGACTTTGCCGTTCTCTTCGATGAATACATATCGAAGGCATTATATAAAATCAAATATCCCGGTATAACCGGAATCAATACAGCAAAGTATAACTCCTTTGCCAAAATACCTGTTCCGGGCAGTAATTCAATAACAGAACCGCCAAGCCACAAAAACCACGCAGCAAAATAAGATACAGCAATAACAACTGCATCCAGCAAGACCAGCAGCCTGTTAAAAAATTTCTGGTTATCTCTTATCAACTATATCACCCTTATTCTCAAAACCTGTCATGAACAATACTGTTTCAATATCGCCTCCACAATCATGACAGACTTACACACATGATACATTTTACAATATTTGCTTATAAAGTACAACTTTATTTTCTTTTTTTAGGTAACGAGTCGAAAAAGATTTCTCCAAAGCTGCCATTGTACCTTTAAATAATACCCACACCTTCGTGCCTCAAAATGCACCTTATGCTGTCTTGCAGCCTTACTAAAGGAAAGCCTGATACCATCCATCAGCCCGGTCACATATTCTTTTCCGAGTCCTTTTTTCATGAAAAAAAGCGTCTTTATAAAAAAACCCATCAATAAAAATGGCATATTGATTATGATTTGCAGCAACGGCATATTCTTATACACCAGGTAAATACTGTTTCCGGATGCAAGCTTTGTCTTAAAGGTATTGTACCGTGAACCGCTTGTTGCACTTCCTGCATGAAAGACAACTGCCTCAGGTTCAAAGCGGTTGTGATATCCATATAACTGTGCCCGATACCCAATATCAATATCCTCAAGATATGCAAAATGGTTCTCATCGAACAGACCAATTTCCTCAAAACAGGCTCTCCGATATATGGCAGCACCGGCACACGCTGAAAAAATCTCACAGTTTTCCTGATAAAGTTCCGGTTTCTTTCCCTTTCCTCTTGCAAATGCCCAGCCCAGTGCACAGTAGAAATCACCTGCATCATCTGTTTTCTCCTTATCATGAAGCGATATCAGCTTTGCACTTACGGAAAAAATCCTCTTATCACGTTCCATTGCCTTCTCAAGCTCATGAACAAAGGAAAGCTCTGCTACCGTATCATTATTCAGCAGAATCACATATGGTGTTCTGCTTGCAAGTATCCCCTGATTTACAGCTGCCGCAAATCCCGTATTTTCCTGATTTTCTATAATCTGAACCTGTGGGAACTTTTCCTTCACAAGCTCAAGACTCCCATCTGTGGAGGCATTATCAACCATAATGACTTCCAAGTCCTTAGTCGTGCCAAGAAAAATGCTATCCAGACATGCCTCTATATACTTTATTCCATTATAATTTGGTATGACAACTGTTGACTTTACCATCTTTGTCCTCCAGGATATAACCTATTACAGTTTACGGATATTTTCCGGATCAAGTAAGAGCCTTCCACCCTCTGCCAGCAATTGCTTACTTAATCTGCGGTTAAGCTTTTCAAGCTGTTCTGCATCCATCTCTATCATCCACTGAGGTAATTCCTTTACCCCATTATTTTCTGCATCTTCACCCTCTACATAAAAGGTATTTACATATGGCTGGCCGGTTACCTTCTCATAGACCTTCTGATATTTCTTATTGACGGCAAGATTCCTGATATCAAGAATACTTACATTCTGATATAGGTCCATTCTGTTCATATAGCCTGCATAAATTATTGGTTGTCCTTTATAGATACCACTTCTGATCTTCCCGTGCTGCACAATATATCCACCAACAGCTGCAAGGTCTTCTCTATGCTGTAATACGCAGTTACGATATGCAATGCGATAAAATCCAAGATGCTTATGATGCTTAATGTCCGCTTTCCAACCCATTCGTTTTGTAAAATCTGCAAGTGCCTTTCTTCCGGCTTCATAAGCATACATTTTACTCAGTGGGTTGTCTGCTGTCGATTCCTCATGACAACGCCAATGGTAAAGTACTTTGGGAACATGAAGAATTTGCGTCTCTACCCTTGCCCCATGACCTTCTTTCTCTTTTAGCAGCAGGCTGCTCACAATGCGAAGCACCAGATCAAAGTCCTGCGCACCATCATACTGCTTTCGGATCTGTAATCTCTTTAACACATCTGTTTTTACCAGCATAAAATGACAGATGTAATTATTTGTCATAATCAAATCAAGATTGAAATCCGTTTTAAAATGAGGATCAAAAAACTGCTTACCTTCTGCATCACATTTATCCTCATCAGAATATACCATAACAGGTGTTGTCCCTGATTGTATGCTGTCATGAATTGCTTTAGCCATGTTATAAAGAGCATCCGGTGTCAGCATATCATCATGATCAAGGAGTCCACAGTACTCACCCTCTGCATAAAATAACGCTTGGTTTGTATTCTCTGCAATCCCTTCATTTTCCTGAAGTCGCACATAACGTATTCTTTTGTCCTGATATACTCCGACAGTTTGTTCCACGATTTGTGTTTCGCTGCCATCTGCTATAATCAATTCCCAATTTTCATAAGACTGTGCAAGGCAGCTCTCAATCAATGCCTTCATATATTCCGGTTTTGTTTCATATGCCGGTACAGCCAGTGACAGCTTCTCTTTTCCAATCCTCTCATCTGCTCTCTGCTCACAAAGCTCCTCCTGGCTTGGAGCAGTATATGAATAATCTGCATAATATCTTGCTGTCATACGCTCCCATGCGGCGCAAAAGGCTTCCTTATATCCATTCTTACGGCTATAATTAATCGTTTTCTTAATATTTCGTACTATAGACATCTACTTTTTCTCCAAAAAAATCTTTCTGGTAATGAAGTTATAAACCATAACAATAGCAGTTGCGATGACCTTTGCTGCTGTGTATGCAAGATTATATCCAAAAAGCTTCTGTATCCATACAATATTACTATAAATTGGAACGGTGCATACCCAGATAATCAACTGATTCAAGCCAAGACCAATAACACTTAAAATAACAAATATTATGAATTCAGCCTTACGATTCATATCTTCTTTTCGTTCAAATACAAATTTAAAGCTAAGTATATAATTTACAATCACAGAAACTGTGAATCCTAAAGCTGAGCCTATCTGAGACCCCATACTGAAACTATCAGCGCCAAATACACCAATAGCCAAAACAATATTGAGCGTAATCAGTCCAATAATATAATCAATAAAGAAACATACAAAACCAACTATTCCAAATTTCAACATTTGTTCTATTAACTTCTTCATATTTTATCCTGCCCTAAGTGTAGAAATTGCCCGGATTGGCATGCACTACTCCAAAATGCACGCCAGCCGGACAGTTTCTTATTTATTCTTTCATAAAAATTAATCCAGGTTTGCCTTTACTGCCTCTGTGAGAGCTTCTACCTTAGCCTCAGCATCTTCAAGACTCGTTCCCTTTACACCCATGTAGAACTTAATCTTTGGTTCTGTACCGGATGGTCTTGCGCAGCACCATGAATCATTTGTCAAATCAAAATATAAAACGTTAGACTTTGGTAAGCCTGTTTCATATTCCTTACCTGTTGCAAGCTCTACAATCTTATTATTGTCATAATCACGAACTCTTACTACATCAAGATCACCAAATTTCTTAGGTGGATTATTTCTTAACTTATCCATGATTGCTGCAATCTGTTTAGAGCCATCGATTCCCTTTAATGTAATTGCATACTGTGTTTCTTTATAATAGCCATACTTCTCATAGATTTCAAGCATCATATCATAAAGAGTCTTGCCCTGCTTCTTGCACCATGCAGCAACTTCACACAGACACATAACTGCAACAACGGCATCCTTATCCCTTGCATGTGTTCCTGCAAGACAGCCATAGCTTTCTTCCAAGCCAAATACATAGTTATTAGAACCGGTCTGCTCAAAGAGCTTAATCTGCTCACCGATGAACTTAAAGCCTGTCAGTACTTCAATCAACTTAACTCCATAAGCCTTTGTAATCGGAGCTGTCATATTGGTTGTTACGATAGTGGTAACAAGAGCAGGATTTGCAGGCATAGTTCCTGTCGCTGTTCTTTCTCTTAAGATATATTCTGCAATCAGCATACCTGACATATTACCGGTAAAGGACTTATATTCTCCACTCTTAGTGTCTAATGCATAGATACCTAATCTGTCTGCATCAGGATCTGTTGCAAGAACGATATCTGCATTCTTCTCCTTAGCAAGCTTCAATGCATATGTAAATGCCTTTGGATCCTCCGGGTTTGGATAATCAAGTGTTGTAAACTTAGGATCCGGATTCTCCTGCTCAGGAACAACATATACATTCTTAAAGCCAAGCTCGGAAAGGATTCTTCTTACCGGCTTATTACCTGTACCACATAATGGTGTATATACAATCTTGATATCATCTGCAACTTCTTTGATTACTTCAGGGTGAATGATCTGCTTCTTCAATTCAACCATGTACTTATCATCAATTTCTTTACCAATAACTTCATACAGACCTGCATTAATTGCTTCCTGTTTGTCCATGGTCTTCACTTCATGATAATCGGTAACTGCTTTTACCTCACCAATGATTTCCTTATCCTTTGGTGCTGTAATCTGTGCGCCATCTTCCCAATATACTTTATATCCGTTATACTCTGGCGGATTATGGCTTGCTGTAATGACAATACCTGAAATGCAGCCTAAGGTTCTTAATGCAAAAGAAAGCTCCGGTGTTGGTCTTAAGGACTCAAATACATATGCCTTGATTCCATTTGCAGCCATACACAGAGCTGCCTCATCTGCAAATTCAGGAGACATGAAACGAGAGTCATATGCAATCGCAATGCCTTTCTTCTGTCCGTTTGCCTTAATAATATAGTTAGCAAGTCCCTGGGATGCCTTTCTTACCGTGTAAATATTCATACGGTTTGTTCCTGCGCCAATGACACCTCTTAATCCGCCGGTACCAAACTCTAACTCTTTATAGAAACGGTCTTCGATTTCTCCAGCATTGTCTTTGACTGCAAGGAGTTCGTCTTTGGTTGCCTGGTCAAAGTAGTCATCATTTAACCAGAAGTTAAATTCTTCCATGTAACTCATTTCATATACCTCCATCTCATCTCTCATAGTTGTTTTTCTATGACACTACTATTAAACCAAAAATATACTTACTTTTCAAGGATTTCTGTATTTTTAGCTTAACTTAGTCTAACCTTTTTCCAAAAAATACTAAAAGTGAGTTGTTTTTAGTTTAATCAAGTTTCGTTTTTAAAGAATAATCACTATAATCTAACGAAAAGTTCGGATTGTAATAAGGATCTCCCTTTTCCAGAACTTCCTTCCATTTTGTTCGGAAATGTTCAGCCTCTTCTTCATAACGCTTCGCTTTTGCCTCATCCTGGATATCAATTCCCCTTGATGCAGACTCAAAATGGTAAAGCTCAGCAAAAGGAGTAAAGACATTCAAATACCCCTTCTCCCGCAGACGAAGACAGAAATCCACATCATTGAGCGCAATCTTAAAGGACTCATCAAGACCTCCAAGCTCTTCAAAAAGGCTGCGTTTAACCATCAGACAGGCTCCTGTTACCGCTGAGACATTCTGCGCATAACATAATCTTCCCATGTATCCAAGATTGTCATGATTAATCTTATAATGTGTATGTCCGGCTGTTCTATGCGCACCAAGTCCTATGACAATACCGGCATGCTGAATGGTCATATCACCATAATAGAGCTTTGCACCGACTGCTCCGATATCAGAACGTTGTGCGTACATAAGCATGGCTTCCATCCAATTCATCGTAATAACCTGTGTATCATTATTTAATAACAGCAGATATTCACCGGTAGCATACTTTGCACCAAAGTTATTGATTTTAGAGTAGTTGAACTCCCCTTCATAGGTAACTACTTTTATCTTTTCCTGATTCTCCAGTGTTTTGTAATAAGCAAAGGTTTTCTCATCCGTACTGTTATTCTCAATAATGATAATCTCATAATTATCATAAGTGGAACGTTCTTTGATAGAATCCAGACATCTTCTTAAATCATCTATATGATCCTTATTGGGAATCAGTATGGAAATCTTATCCTCCTTCAGGATCTCATATTTAATTTCAAAAATAGTTTCAAAAGCCCTTGTACTCTTTATCTCAAAATTCTTAAAGCCGCTTCGTGTCAGGTGATCAGCTACCGCTCCCTTGGCTGCTGCAATCGCATAAGGCTTTGCACTGATATCACTTGCAACGCTCGCCTTGTGGGAACGCCAGTAATACATCAGCTTCGGCACATGTACAATCTTCTTCGCATTCGATGTCAGTCTAAGAATCATATCATGATCCTGACTTCCATCAAAGCCGCTTCGAAACAGCTCTGTTCCCTCTAACAGCTCTCTTGCAAAAACACTGAAATGGCAGATATAATTATTGGCTCTCAGATTGTCAATCGAGAAGTCCGGCTTAAAATGCAAGGTTATCATGTTATCAATGCTGTCGCCTTTAAAGGTTGTTTCATCACAATAAATGTAATCTGCCCCCTGCTCATTGATTACCTTCACATATTCGTATAAAACAGAAGGATGAAGCACATCATCATGATCAAATAAACCGATATACTCGCCTGTCGCAAGCTTGTAGCACTCATTCGTATTACCTGCGATTCCTTCATTTTTATCAAGCTTATGATAGACAATTCTGTTGTCAGCTGCTGCATATTCTTTACAGCGGGTACCGACCTCAGCATGTGCCTCATCAGAGCCATCGGCAAGGCAAAGCTCCCAATTCTGATAGGTCTGATTTTTTACGGAGTCTATCATTTCATTCAGGAAATTCATGGGTGTATTATATAAAGGAACAAGAATACTGATTTTTACCATACGGTCGAACTTTGTATCACGTTGTCTCTGCGCTTCCTCTGCATTTGGAAAGCTGGCTGTTCCATGAAGCTTTTTGGCTTCCTTCTCCATCTTTTTCTGACGCAGCTTTCTGGCAATATCCCTTGGTCCTCCA
>JALEWA010000004.1 GCA_022788085.1 Lachnospiraceae bacterium | reverse complement strand
GTGGCATGGAAAAAGGCAAAACGAAGCAAGATGTGTTATGCATTCCTGGCTCCGTATGCAATCCTTTTTACATTGTTTTTTATACTGCCCGTTATTACATCCATTTTCTTTAGCTTTACTTATTACAATATATTAGAGAAGCCAAGATTTATCGGACTATCAAATTATATCAGTCTTATCTTAGAGGATGATATCTTCTTAATTGGTATTAAAAATACCCTTATGATTGCCGTCATTACAGGACCTCTTGGATATATCATGTCTTTCCTGTTTGCATGGCTGATCAATGAATTGCCCCGTTGGGTAAGAAGTATAGCGGTAGTAGTATTTTATGCACCTTCCATTGCTGGAAACTGTTATGTAATATTTTCCGTATTCTTTAGAGGGGATGCATATGGATATGTGAATGCATTTTTGATGAATCTGGGAATTATTGATGCACCGATATTGTGGTTTATCAATCCGAAGTATATGCTTCCAATCTGTATGCTGGTTATTCTCTGGATGAGCCTTGGAACAGGATTTCTTTCCTTTGTTGCAGGTCTGCAGGGTGTAGACAGATCACAGTTTGAGGCAGGATACATGGATGGCATTAAGAACAGATGGCAGGAACTTTGGTATATTACTCTTCCGAACATGAAGCCGATGCTGATGTTTGGTGCAGTTATGTCTATTACACAGGCATTTGGTGTATGCGATGTAACAATGGCATTATGCGGTTATCCCAGTACCGATTATGCGGCAAGAACCGTTGTAACACATTTGTTTGACTATGGTTATTCCCGATTTGAAATGGGGTATGCATCTGCGATTGCAACGATACTGTTTCTGATTATGATCTTATGTAACAAAGCAATTCAAAGTCTGTTAAGAAGAGTAGGAACCTGATATGAGTAAAAAAGAAAGAAACATAGAGAAAACAACTAGACAACATAAAAGACTGATTAAGAGAAGAAAACCAAATCGTTCAGTGTGGGGAGATATTTTCCTGTATTTATATCTTTTGTTCGTGGCAATGATTATGGTATTTCCTATTGTTTATGCGGTGAACAGTGCATTGAAGCCATTGGATGAGTTATTTATGTTTCCACCAAAGATATTTGCACAGAATCCAACGCTGGATAACTTTTCAGATTTGTTTGTAACAATGGGAAAATCGTGGGTAACATTTTCCAGATATTTATTTAACACAGTGTTCATTACGGCAGTAGGTACTGCAGGACATTTGATTATTGCATCCATGGCAGCCTTTGTACTTGCAAAGTATGAGTTCCCCGGAGGAAAGACTTTCTTCCGTCTGGTAACAGTAGCCATGATGTTCAGCGGTTATGTTACAGCAATACCAAACTACCTGATTATCAATGCACTTGGATGGGTAGATACTTATTGGGCAATTATTATACCGGCATTTGCTTCACCAATGGGACTTTTCCTTATGAAGCAGTTCATGGAAGGATTGCCGACATCTTTGATTGAAGCAGCAAAGATTGATGGTGCAAGTGAATGGAAAGTTTTTACGAGCATTGTTATGCCGAATGTAAAACCGGCATGGATGACTTTAATCATTTTCTCTGTTCAGGCATTGTGGAACAACAAAGCGGCAACATTCATCTATTCAGAGGAGCGTAAAACTCTTGTATATGCATTGCAGCAGATACAAAGCGGTGGTATAGCCAGAACGGGACAGGGGGCAGCCGTACTGGTAGTTGTAATGATTGTTCCTATTCTGATATTCATTTTCTCTGAAAGCCAGATTCTTGAGACTATGGCTAGTTCAGGTCTGAAGGACTAAGGATTGAGGTGGCGTATGAAGAAGACATTAAAAAGAATGGCAGCACTTGCATTAAGTGTGATGACACTGGCAGGAAGTAATCTGGTAGTGCAGGCTGACACCGGATATACATACGGTTATGACTGGTGGGGAGATGTACAGTATTCGCCGGATGCATATAAAACAGTAGCAGTTTATACGGCTGTGGAGTTAGGTCTCGACACAAAGCTGAATGCTCCGCAAGGATTGTTTGTTACAGGTAATTCCATATATCTGTGTGATACGGGAAACAACAGGATTCTCGAGCTGGAGCGTAGGGATAAGGATACTATCAGTCTGGTACGTGTTATTGATCATATTACAGGTGAAGTCGAAAACAGGGAGTTTGCAGCACCTACTGATATTGCAGTATCCGAAGAAGGATTCCTGTATATAGCAGATCGTGATAATAACAGAATTTTAAAGCTTGACCATGATGGTAACTTCATGATGGAATTTACAAAACCGGTAGATGCGACATTTGACCAGTCACTTAGCTTTTTGCCAAGTAAGATTGCTATTGATACTGCAGGAAGAGTCTATTGCGTAGCGACAAATGCGAATAAGGGACTTATAAAATATGAAAATGACGGAACTTTTTCAGGGTTTATCGGGGCAACTCCTGTAACGTATGACTGGACAGATTATATATGGAAGAAGCTCGCAACTCAGGAACAGAGAGCACAAATGGAATCCTTTGTTCCTACAGAATATGACAATGTTTATATGGACTATGAAGGTTTCATCTATGCCTGCACGACAAATGTTTCAGAAGAAGATCTGGACAGTGGAGCGGCAGATCCAATCAGAAGACTGAATATGATGGGAAATGACATTCTTGTCAGAAACGGTGACTGGTATATTATTGGTGATTTGTACTGGGGATCAGGTGGCGGCTATGAAGGACCTTCACTCATCACAGATGTGACTGCCATGGAAAATGATGTATTCTTTGGTCTTGATAAGACAAGAGGACGACTGTTTGCATACGATGATCAGGGCAGAATGCTATATTGCTTTGGTGGTAATGGCAACATGGATGGCTATTTTAAACAGCCATCAGCATTGGATCATATGGGACATGATTTGTTAGTATTGGATTCTCTGGATAACAGTCTGACTTTATTTACACCAACGGAATATGGAAGCTCGATTTACAACGCAATCGAACAATTTCAGAATGGCGATTACGAAGAATCCGGTGAAAGCTGGCAGACTGTTATGGATATGAATGGCAACTACGACCTTGCATACATTGGTATTGGACGTTCACTGCTGCGTCAGGAAAGGTATCGTGAAGCAATGGATTATTTCAGACTCAAGCTGGATGATGACAACTATTCCAAGGCTTTTAAGCAGTATCGAAAAGAATGGGTAGAAGATCACATTGTACTGATATTTGCCGGAGTATTTTTAGTTCTCTGTGTACCATTGGCAATCGGAAAACTAAAGGAAATCAAACGAGAAATAGACCATGCTGATATCTTTCAGGATGAGAAATGACAGGAGGCAGGAATGATAGCTTCATTAAAAAACAAGGAAACGTATATTCATTATTTTCAAACATTAAAATATTCGCTGTACTGTATTACCCATCCTCTTGACGGATTCTGGGATCTGACGCATGAGAAAAGAGGTTCCATCGCAGCAGCTAATACCATTTTGATATTGACACTATTAGCAAGGATTCTAAAGCTTCAATACACAAGCTTTATTTTTAATAAAGTGTATTGGCCAAAAATAAATATCTTTCTGTATTTGGCCAGTGTTCTGTTTCCTTTGGCATTGTGGTGTGTAGGAAACTGGGGACTTACTACTTTATTTGATGGAAAGGGAAGACTGTCACAGGTATATATGGCAACCTGCTATGGAATGACACCATATCCGTTGATACAGTTTCCACTTATCATTTTCAGTAATATGGTAACTGTAGACGAGGCAGAGTTCTATTCCGTAATGAGTGCAGCCTCGCTTGTGTGGGCAGCTATGCTGATTCTGGCAGCAATGTCACAAATCCATGAGTATAAGATGAGCAAAACGCTTCTCTTTACGGTCGCTACCGGTTTTGCAATGCTGGTAATGATATTTATTCTGTTACTGTTTTTCAGTATGATCAGTCAGGGGATTGCTTATTTCATTTCGCTGGGAAAAGAAATACTGTTTCGAATGTAACGGAAGTCTCAGAAATATGAAGGTTAGGGAGAAGTCATAATGAAGAAGGACAAGGCAGTCAGAAATGCGGAATTAAAATCTGCGATCATAAAACAGTTAAAAAGTTTGATTGGTCCATTTATTATTTTTCTTATCATTTTAGCCGGTGTGCTTGTTACAGCATTTTATAAGGTGGAGGAAGCACCGACTGAGGTCATTAAGCTGAATGGCTATGAGGGTGATGAGGAAGACATTATAATCGAAAACGACAAGTTGATTATGAAAATGGATTCAACAAGTACACAGTTCAGTATTGAAGTAAAGGAAAACGGAGCAATATGGTATTCCAATCCGCAGGATGCCGATGATGACCCACTTGCTTTGAAACTTGATAAAGAAAAGCTAAAGTCTACACTGTTGTTAACTTATAGTACAAAGAACGGTGTTGATACACTCTTTAACAATTATGCATATAGCATGGAGAAGGGTATTTACGACATTGAGCAGGGTGATGACTATATAAAGGTGTATTATTCCATTGGTGACACAGATAAGGAATTTGTCATTCCGACTGTAATAGAAGTAAGCCGTATGGATGCTTTAATTAAGAATATGGATAAGGATGCATCTACACGTACCTTAGAATACTACAAGAAATATGATATCAATAAGCTTGGTAAGAAGGATAATAAGGAAGAACTATTAGCCTCTTATCCAATTCTGGAAACACAACCTATCTATGTTCTTCGTGATACTACGAAGGATAACATCAAGGGAAAGCTTGAAGAGTATTTTGCGGCAGCAGGATATACCTACGAAGAATACCAGAAAGACAAGGAACTTGCAGGAAGTCAGGCAGCTTCAGAAAAGCCGGTATTTAATGTAAATGTTGTCTATCGCCTTGATGGAGAGAAGCTTGTAGTTGAAATACCATTGAATGAAATTGAATATAAGGATAATTATCCGATTTACTATCTGAATGTTCTTCCGTACTTTGGAGCCGGTGGAGTGAATGATGAAGGCTATATGCTTGTCCCGGAAGGCGGTGGTGCGTTCATCAATTTTAACAACGGAAAAACAGCACAGAACAGTTATTATGCCAATATGTATGGATGGGATCATGCACAGAACAGGGAGGCAGTCGTGCATGAGACAGAGACTTACTTCAATGCATTTGGCGTAGCAAGAAATGGTTCCTCTTTCCTCTGCATTATGGAAGAAGGAGCACCTTATGCTTCTGTCATGGCAGATATCAGCGGTAAGAGCAACAGTTATAATAATGTGAGTGCACAGTACACACTTGTACATAGAGACCAGTATGAGATGGGTGACAGATACGAAGGCAAGATGTATGTATATCAGGAATCATTGCCGGATGAAAAACTGGTACAGAGTTATAGCTTTATCAGTTCAGATGATTATGTAGATATGGCGGGAGTATACCGCAATTATCTGGAAGAAGAGGCAGGAGATTATCTGACGGCAAATGATGATACACAGACACCGGCAGTAATCGAAATTGTTGGAGCTGTGGATAAGGTAAAGCAGGTAGCAGGTATTCCTGTTTCCAGACCATTAGGACTGACAAGTTTTCAGGAGGCACAACAGATTATCAGCCAGTTACAGCAGGATGGTATTTCCAATATGTCCGTAAAGCTGACAGGATGGATGAATGGCGGGGTACAACAGAAACTTTTGAAAAAAGTTAATCCTGTGTCTGATCTTGGAGGCAAAAAGGATCTAAAGAATCTGACAGAATATGCACTTAACAATCAAGTTGACTTGTACCTTGATGGTATTACGGATTATGCATATGACAGCGATTTACTGGATGGCTTCTTTGTATTTACGGATGCAGCACGTTTCGTCAGCAAAGATAAGGCAGAGATTTATCCTTATTCTACCGTAACCTATGCAAAGAGAGAAAAGCAGGAGCCGCATTATCTCTTAAAAGCATCACTTGCATCAGAAATGGCAGACAATCTGGTAGATGCAGCTGAAAAATATTCTGCTAATGTATCTTTTGCTGAGATTGGTAAGGAATTGAATTCGGACTATTATAAAAAGAATCCTGTCAGCAGACAGACGGTTCTGGAAACACAGGAAGCAAAGCTAAAGGATATTAAAGATAGTGGTAAAAAGATCATGATCAATATGGGAAATAATTATGCGATTGCCTATAGTGATATGGTTACCAATATGGATTTGAATGGATCTTCTTATTCTATTCTCGATGGTACCGCACCTGTGTATCAGATGGCAATTCATGGTTATGTAAATTATACGGGAGAACCATTGAACCTGACACAAAATTATGAAGAGGAACTTTTAAGATCTGCTGAATATGGCGCAGGACTGGCGTTTACTCTGATGGATGAAAGTGCATTTACCTTGCAGAATACATTATATACGCAATATTTCGGAGCCGAATATGCTGCATGGCACGACAAGCTTGTAGAAATATATGGAAGATATAATCAGGAGCTGGGTCATACCTTCAACCAGAGAATTGTAAACCACGAAATGATAACCGGAAATTTGTCTTGTACAGAATATGAGGATGGAACAAAGGTGTATGTAAATTACAGCTATGATGAGATTACAACACCGGAAGGAGCAAAAGTCCCATCCAGAGATTATTTTGTGATTAAGTAAGGATAGAAAGGATTTTGAGTATGAAGAAACAAAATAAAGTAGCGGGTCTTCAGAGAAGAAAAGCCATTTCAGGTTATCTGTTCATAGCACCATTTATTGTCGGTTTTCTGGCATTTATGGTAAAACCGCTTTTTCAGTCGCTTTATATGAGCTTCTGTACGGTAGAGGTAAGTACGGAAGGAATTAAGAATATTTATGCAGGACTAAGTAATTACCTCCGTGCATTTACCGTAGACACAGAGTTCAACAGGTTACTGGTAGAAGAAATATCAAGAATGTGTATCAACTCTCTTGCTATTATGGTATTCAGCTTTTTTGTAGCGCTCATATTAAACCAGAAATTCAAGGGAAGAGCTTTAGTAAGAGCCATTTTTTTCCTTCCTGTTATTCTTTCTTCCGGTGTTATTCTTGGTGTGGAATATGATAATGCTCTTCTGGCAAGCGTACAGAGCATGGTAGAAGAAACGACTAACACAACAAGTATTACAGATGCAATTGAAAATATTCTTGTAACTTCGGGAATCGGAGTATCTGCTTTCGAAACAGTATTTGAAATTGTAGATGGTATCTATGACGTTGCAATTGCCTCCGGTATACAGATTATTATCTTCTTATCCGGTTTGCAGACTATTTCTTCTAATATGTATGAGGCTGCAGCAATTGAGGGATGTACCGCATGGGAGAGCTTATGGAAGATTACATTCCCTATGATAAGCTCACTATTCCTTGTAAACTGGATTTATACCATCGTTGATTTCTGTATGAGATCCGATAATAAAGTACTCGATAAGATCAGCGAGCAGATGATAGCACATATTAACTATGGATTTGCTTCTGCCATGTCATGGATATACTTCGTGATTGTGATTGTTATTATTGGTGTAAGCTCACTTATCATCTCGAAGGGGGTATATTACTATGATTAAACGAAAAAAGGCTGTCACCGGGCAGATGGGATTTTGGGAACGAAATCGTAAATCAGGAGGATATCTATTAAAGAAGAGAGCTATGGATATTTCCTATAAAATAATAAGAGCTGCTCTACTGTTTGGTATGTGCTTTTTGATTCTGCAGCCTATTTTGATGAAGATATCAGTAAGCTTCATGGAAGAACAGGATTTGTACAATGCTATGGTTATTTCTATACCGGAGCATTTTACGACAGAGAATTATCGCCTTTCGGCACAATTTATGGATTATGGAAAATCCTTGATCAATACACTGGCTATTTCTCTTAGTATTGCAATCTTGCAGATTACGGTATGTACGTTGGTAGGCTATGGCTTTGCAAGATTTGAATTTCCATTAAAAAAGTTCTGGTTTGCCTGTGTCATTATGGTCATTATTATTCCACCACAGACGATTTCCACATCGCTTCATCTGCATTTTAGATATTTTGATGTATTTGGATTGAGTGAGTTGATTCGAGGTGAAACCATTAATCTGCGTGGTTCAATCTTACCGTATTATCTGATGAGTGCAGGCTGCATGGGATTAAAGAATGGTCTATATATCTTTATGATACGACAGTTTTTCCGTAATATTCCAAAGGAACTTGAAGAAGCGGCTTATGTTGATGGATGTGGTACTTTAAAAACATTTATCAGCATTATGCTTCCGGATGCTAAACCGATTCTGACCTCCTGCTTCCTGTTTTCCTTTGTATGGCAGTGGACGGATGGATTCTATTCCAAGATGTTCCTTGGAAACATAAAGCTGTTATCAACGCAGCTTGCGGTAATTGCCGACAGAATGGATGCATGGATGGTTAATACGATGAAGATACCGGGAGGAGCTTCCGTAGGATATACCAATTGTATTGTTTCAACAGGTACTTTGATGGTAATTGTACCATTATTGATTCTCTATCTGTTTGCACAGAAGGGATTCGTAGAGAGTCTTAGCAGCTCAGGTATCAAGATGTAATTAAGAATGTAAATCCTGTTTTGACATAAGCGATACCCGGAAAAATTTATGCATACTGGTTGAAACAGGTTTATATAAAGAAGGAGGATTTCAAAATATGAAGAAAAAAATGTTCAATAAGGTAATGGCAGCATCTTTAGCTGCTGCAATGACAGTAGGGGGTGTCGGATGTGGAAATAATGCAGCATCCACAGAAGCACCTGCTGACACAACAGCAAGTGAGGCACCTGCGAATGATGCTTCCGGAACAGAAACAACAACAGAAACTTCAACAACAGAAGCAGTAGAAGATGAAGGGCCTGTTGCATTGACAGATGCAGATGGAAATGTGTATGATTTAGGTGGAATGGAAATCATCATCCGTGACTGGTGGAGTTCCGGTGAGGAAGAAGAACCAAAGAATGCCTATGAGGAAGCACGTCAGGAATATAGAGACTGGGTACAGGAAACATATAACTTTACCATTAAACAGGTTGCAATAAGTGACTGGGGTTCTACACCGGAGGATTTCCTGAACTATGCAACAACAGGCGGAGATGAGAACTATGTATGGATTCTGCGTCAGGGAGCAGAATTCGTATCTGCTATGAACAGTGGGCTGATGTATGATTTAGCAACATTAGACTGTCTTGATTTCTCTGAGAATAAGTGGAAGAGCGGTGTACATGAACTTTGCTCCAAGGATGGTTCCATATATGGATGCAGTCCGACAATTCCGGAGCCAAGAGGAGGCGTTTACTTTAATAAGAGATTACTGGAGGAAGCAGGAATCAATCCTGATGATATTTATAAGTGGCAGGAAAGTGGCGAATGGACATGGGATAAGTTCGAAGAAGTTTGCCAGACTATTACAGCCGATACCGATAATGATGGTGTAACAGACCGTTGGGCACTTGTAACAGATGATAGTGAAACAAAGAATGAAGCTGTATGGTCAAACGATGCAGAATACATTGGAATGGAAAATGGCAAGTATGTGAACAAGCTGGAATCCGATGAAACTTTACAGGCTCTTAACTGGGCACTTGACATGATGGCTAAGTATAAGTATATGCCGGAAGGCGCTGAGTGGGATTACTGGAAGACTTCTTTCCCTAACGGCGATGGTGCATTCCTTGTAGGTCAGGCTTATCTTGCAGCAAACGAATTTAAGGATATGGAAGATGACTTTGGATTCGTATGTTTCCCTAAGGGACCAAATGCAACAGATTATAGAAACTGTTATACAGACAATGTATATGCAATTCCGGCATGCTATGATGCAGATAAGGCATGGAAGATTGCTTTTGCATTAAATGTTTATACAGATCCGGTTCCTGGATACGAAGATTATAATGACAGATTATCAGGATATTATGATTCCTTCAGAGATACAGAATCTGTTGATCTTACCATTGCAAGAATGTGTGAGAACGGATTTACAACATATCATGATATGATTCCGGGATTGTCATTAGGTGAGCAGTTCTTATGGGGATGTACCCTTGAAAATCCACCTGCACAGGCGGCAGAAGCAATCAGAAATGAATGGGCTTCTTACCTTGAGGAAGCAAATAAATAGAATAATTTAAGAAGCAAGAAGGATGATGTTTCCGGGCATCATCCTTTTTCTAAAAAAGATTTTTGATGTGAGGAGTGTTTCTATGAAGCGAAAAATAATAACTGTGATAGTGGGAATGGCACTTATGGTGACTGTATGTGGATGCAGTAAAGAACAATCAGAAACAAATGTGGAAAGAACAAAAGAAGTTACAACAAAAGTTTCAGAAGAGACGATACAGAGTGAAGAGATAACAATGGAAACAGAGACGATACCGGAACAGACAGGGGAATTGGAAGAAATGAGTTTGAAAACAACAGCGGCAGAGGAGGAAGCAGTCATTGACCGTTCTGAGACCTTCGCATTGCTTGAAGATATGAAAATAGGATGGAATCTTGGCAATACACTTGATGCACATGGAGTAACTGCTTCTGTAGCGAGTGAAACAAGCTGGGGAAATCCAAAGACGACACGGGAAATGATGCAGGCACTTGCAGAGCAGGGGATTAAGACTGTTCGTATACCGGTTACCTGGAGTCAGCATATGTCATCAGGGTCGGAATATGAGATAGATGAGGCCTGGCTTGACAGAGTGGAAGAGGTGGTAAATTATGCGTTAGATGAGGATTTATATGTGATTTTGGATACCCACCATGAACCGGATTATTGGTTGAAGCCTCAAAGTGAAGGATTGGATGAGGTTAAGAAGCAGCTTACTGCGCTTTGGAAACAGGTAGCAGAACGTTTTCGTGATTATGATGAGCACTTGATTTTTGAAGGAATGAATGAACCAAGAATAAAAGGTTCTGAACAGGAATGGTCAGGAGGAGATGACGACGGCAGGATGGCAGTGAATATTCTCAATCAGGCATTTGTGGAAACCGTGCGTTCCACAGGAGGAGCAAATGAAACGAGATGTCTGATTATCTGCCCGTATGGAAATTCGGTTACCTATAATTCCATTACACAGCTTGAAATACCAAAGGATAATCACATCATGGTAGCAGTACATCTGTACACGCCATATTATTTTACGTATGAATCGGATGATAATAATATCAATGAATGGGATGGAAGTCTGAAGAAAGATATCATTTCAGCTATGCAGTTGGTGGATAAATATTTGATTCAAAAGGATGTTCCGGTTATTATTACGGAATTCGGCGCAGTGAATAAGAACTATATCAATGCAGATGGTATTGAGGTATCGAACCGTGAGGATGTCCTGAACTGGCTTGCTGATTATATGGAGGTAACCAATAAATATGGTATCACCTGTGTCTGGTGGGATAATGGAAATTACGATAAACCAGGCGAAAAATTTGCTATTTTCGACAGAAATAATCTGTCATGGTATGCGCAGGATATTGCAGATGCCCTTGTTGCACATACAGAAGAATAGAATAAGAAGAGGTATAAGGATATGAATGGAAAGAAGGTATATTGGCATTTGCCGGGATTTTGTTATTTCAGACTTCTCAATCAGGTCATTATGAATCTTATGAAGGACTATCCCGACAAATTCCGGGATGGGTATTGTATCGGTTCTGTCTATGGTACTTTTCCGGGGGCAATATGGAATGGTGGACGTGCGGTATTTGGAATTACCGGAAAGGATGATATCAAGTCCGTGTTAAAGATTTATAACAGCAGAGGTATTCCGGTACGCTTTACGTGGACAAATTCTCTTTTGGAAGAAAAGCATGTATATGATACTTATTGCAATCTGATTATGAAGCTTGCAGATAATGGAATGAATCAGGTGTTAGTAAATCAGCCTGTTTTAGAGGAATATATTTGTAAGAATTATCCCGGATTCAAGAGAATTTCTTCTACAACAAAAAGAATCACAGGACTTAAAGGGCTTCTTGAAGAACTGGAAAAGGATTACTATCTGGTGGTTCTTGATTATGATCTGAATCATGACGAAAGAGTTCTGTCAGCAATTCAGGATAAAGCATCCAAGGTAGAAATACTGGTAAATGAGGTTTGTTTCCCGGGATGTCCTAAGAGAACAGAGCATTACAGACAACAGTCCCAGATGCAGTTGGAGTATGATATTAATACTGCTTTTCCGTGTCCGAACAGGACAAGGGAGAGAAGCTTTAAGGAGTGCATGGACAGACCGGCATTTATATCAAATGAGCAGATTGGTGAATATATAGACAGAGGATTTGTGAATTTCAAAATTGTTGGACGTGGAATGCCTGTTGAATATGTAGAGGAATCGTATCTTTATTTTCTGGTTAAGGATGAACATAGAGAATTTATCAGAAACAAAATTGATGGATTGCTAAATCAGTTCCAACAGGCGATGAAACAGAGGAAGAAGTAAGGAGGTATCTATGGAAGTCAGATTTCATTTACCCGGATTAAGGTATAATTATCCGTTGAATATGTTTTTTGTGGGATTACAGTCTCTACATCCTGAATATTTTCGTGAAGGAGTAAAGATTGCCTCTTTCTTTGGAGAGTTTCCAACTTCTCTTTGGAATGGTGGACGTTTTAGTAATGATGATCAATGCGATGCAAGATTTGTCAGAGAGGTCATTAAGAATATAAACCAAAAGGGAATACCGGTACGATATACTTATACAAATCCGCTTCTTACTGAAGAAGACTTATCGGATGAATATTGTAATTTCTGTATGAAGGAAGCAGATAATGGAATGAACGAAGTGTTGGTGGTATCACCCATACTGGAAGAATATATTCGAAAGAAATATCCGGGATTTAAGATAAACAGTTCAACCTGTAAGGAACTTCGCAGTCTTGATGAGATTAACAGTGAACTGGAAAAGGATTATCAGCTTGTCGTACTTGACTATAATATGAATAACCAATTCGGGCTTCTGGAGAAAATAGAACGCAAGGATAAATGCGAAATCCTTGTGAATGCATGCTGTATTCCTAATTGTCCAAGAAGAGCAGAGCATTACCGGACAATTGCAAAGCAACAGAGAATTGCCTTAATGAACAGAAAGAACTCAACGGATAAAAAGACACCAATTCCCGGTTGGTATTGTGAATATGGTGACCACAACTCCATTCACACGATTCGCAACTATGTGACATATGTATCACCGGAAGCAATTTGGGAAAAATATGTTCCTATGGGCTATGTTAACTTCAAGATAGAAGGAAGAACCGCTAATCTGTTTCAATTAGTAGATACCTATTGTCATTACATGATAAAACCGGAGTTTGAAGGGGAGGCTCGTTTATTGCTTCTTGCCAATTTGGAAAAGAGCCATGTCATTTCCGTGAATAAGCCAAGAAAAGCGATGTGGGAGCCTTAAAGCTCATAATCATTCTTGGAGCGGTATTCACTGGGAGAGCATCCCTTCATTTGTTTAAACAGGCGGTTAAAGGTAGATATGCTTGTAAATCCTGAACGGAGAGCTACCTCAGTGATGGGATAATCCTGCTTTGTCAGAAGCTCTTCTGCCTGTTTGATTCTTCTGTAATTCAAATAATCACAGAAAGTAAAACCGGTATATTGTTTGAAAAGTCTGGAAAAGTGAAACTTACTAAAACCGGAGGCATCAGCAATCGTTTCCAGATTCAGATTTTCTGCATAATGCAAATCAATATATTCAATAATATTAAGAAATTTATTTACATATTCTCGTTTCTTGCCTGTCTGGGATTCAGCAGGTAAAGAAAGCTGTTGTATATGGTTCTGACAAAGCAGGGCACAGAGTTTGAAAAAATGTGAATATATCAGAAAATCACTGTATTCATGATTAGCAAAATAATCATTTTTCATAGCTTCAAAGGCCTGAAGTATTTCACGGTAAAGTGCAGGGCAGCTTTCCTTGGTAATGTAAATGGGATGCGTCAGCATGGACATAATACCATTATAGCCATTTAGCATGGACAAAAAAGAAATGTCAAAAAGGTATACAAAGCGTGCTCCCTGCGCAGGAGCCTGAATACTGTGAAGCTCTCTTGGGGGAATCATTATGATTTCTTCAGGATTAATATGGTAAGTTTGATGTTTTACAGTCACTTCATAGTAGTTTTCTATGGGAATAATGATTTCCATTGCATTATGCCAATGCATATCATAGCATGCAGGGATGTCATTGTACCAGATACGTAAGGTAGAATTATTGTGGAATTCAACGTTTTCAAGAGAGTCTGTCATCTGACGTTGTCCCGTGAAATCCAGATTTACCTTGTATAAGTCTTTTTCCTTGATAGAACTAGGAACTTTTCTCATTTATGTACCCCCAATATTTTTCTTAAATAAATATAAGTGTTCAGGCATGTTTGATTCTACCATATTTTTCCCGGAAAAGTAAATAGGTAACAGAAAGGCAAAACACCACCGTTCAAATAGTATTATTTGATTATTGATTGGTTGAGGATAAGAGGAATTCTGCAAGGAAAATATGAAATAATAGTATCTATCATGGTACAGAATAGTTTTAGTTTAGAAAGGATAGGGGGAATTGAAATGAAAAAGCAAGGTGTTAATCCCTACTTACCATCATGGGAGTATATTCCCGATGGGGAACCGTATGTATTCGGAGACAGAGTATATGTATATGGTTCGCATGATTATTTTAATGGTCATGTGTTTTGCCTTGGAGATTATGTATGCTGGTCTGCACCGATAGATGATCTTGCCGACTGGCGTTATGAGGGTGTGATTTATCCTAAGTGCGCAGATCCATTGAATAAACAGGGAAAGATGTGCCTTTATGCACCGGATGTTACAGTAGGACCGGATGGAAGATATTATCTATATTATGTATTAGATAAGGTATCGGTAGTATCCGTTGCTGTTTGTGATACTCCCGCCGGAAAATATGAATTTTACGGGTATGTTCATGATAAGAGTGGAGTCAGGTTAGGGGAAAGAAAAGGTGATGAACCCCAGTTTGATCCGGGTGTATTGACAGAAGGCAATCGGACTTATCTGTATACCGGATTCTGCGGAAGGGGAGATAAGTCAAGAACAGGTGCCATGGTAACGGTGCTGGGCGAGGATATGCTCACCATAGAGGAAGAGCCTGTGATCGTTGTGCCGGGATGTGAGTATAGCAAGGGAACAGGCTTCGAAGGACATGAATATTTTGAAGCTGCTTCTATTCGTAAGATAAAGGATACTTATTATTTTATATATTCTTCCGTTGTCATGCATGAACTTTGTTATGCAACAAGCACAAATCCTACGAAAGGATTTGTGTATGGTGGTGTTATTGTAAGTAATTGCGATTTGCATATTGATACCTATAAACCTGCAGATTTACCGATGGCATATGGAGCAAATAATCATGGAAGCATTGTGGAAATCAAAGGTGACTGGTACATATTCTATCATCGCCATACGAATGGTACCTGGTATAGCAGGCAGGGGTGTGCTGAAAAGCTTACCATTTGTGAAGACGGAAGTATTCCACAGGTAGAAATCACATCATGCGGATTAAATGGAGGTCCACTGGAGGGTAAAGGTGAATATTATACATATATTGCATGTAATCTGTTTACCAATACACCATCTTTATATGTTGGAGGAGACAGATTCCCTAAGATTATTCAGGATGGCAGAGATGGGGATGAAGAACCGGGATTTATTGCCAATATTCAGGATACTGCGACAGCAGGTTTTAAATATTTTGACTGTAAGAATATATCCGGTATGACGCTAAAAATAAGAGGATACTGTGATGGTGTATTTGAAGTAAGAACACAGTGGGATGGAGATATTCTGGGAGAAATTAAAGTTTGTTCCGCCAACATCTGGGAGGAATTTAGTGCTCCAATACATATACCGGATGGAAAACAGGCAATCTATCTGACTTATCGTGGAAGTGGAAATGTGAGTCTTTTATCATTTACGCTGAATTAATAGAAACAAGTAAAAGATTATAAAATGGAGGAAGAATAGATGTACCGAAATGTCTTTTCAGAAATTGGCATTTCTGACGCTGATGTCAGAAAAAGATTACAGGAAACAGCAAAAACGATATTCTATGGAAGTGATGAAGAACGACTGTATTATCCTGTTGGGGATGATATGGGATATATAACAGATACCGGAAATCTGGATGTCAGAACAGAAGGAATGTCGTATGGTATGATGTTTTGCGTGCAGTTAGGCTGGAAGGAAGAATTCGACAGACTTTGGAAGTGGGCAAAGACCTACATGTGGATGCAGGATGGGGAAAACGAAGGATATTTTGCATGGTCATGTGGAACAGGTGGAACAAAGAACAGTAACGGTCCGGCTCCGGACGGAGAAGAGTACTTTGCTATGGCATTATTCTTCGCTTCTCACAGATGGGGAGATGGAGAAGGAATCTTTGCATATGAAAAAGAGGCAAGAGCAATTCTTCGTGCCTGTCTGCATAAGGGACAGAATGGAAGGGTAGGAACTCCTATGTGGAATTTGGAGAACCATCAGATTCTCTTTGTGCCGGGAATTGATTTTACGGATCCTTCTTATCATCTTCCACATTTTTATGAATTATTTTCACAGTGGGCAGATGAAGAAGACAGGCCGTTTTGGAAAGAAGCTGCAAAAGTAAGCCGAGAGTATCTTATAAAGGCATGCCATCCTGTAACCGGATTAAATGCAGAGTATGCGGAATTTGATGGATCACCGATGAGCAGGAAGCTTCCGTGGTCGAATGACAGACATGACTGGTTCTTCAGTGATTCCTATCGTACAGTTGCCAATATTGGTCTTGACTATGTATGGTTTGGCACAGATATCGGACAATGTGTGGCGGCTGACAGACAGCAAAGGTTTTTGGCAGATGAAGCCCGAAAAGGAAGTTATTCGATTTATGAAGTAGATGGAACACCTGTTGGCGACAGTGTTCTTCATCCGGTTGCCATCATTGCAACAACAGCACAGTCTGTTCTTGCTGCATGGAACGATACCAGTAAGGAATGGGTGGAACGATTTTGGAATACACCGCTAAGAACAGGAACAAGAAGATATTATGATAATTGCCTGTATCTCTTTGCTATGCTTGCTTTAAGCGGAGAATACAGAATTTGGTAGAATGGAGAGATGATAAAGTGGAATTAGTAAAAAATACAAAAAAACATGAGCAATATCGTGAAGAAGCAAAGAAACTGGTCGCTCAGATGACGTTACATGAAAAATGCAGCCAGATGCTTAATTGGGCTGTTTCCATAGAACGCTTGCAGATCAAAGCATATAATTGGTGGAATGAGGCGCTGCATGGCGTAGCAAGAGCAGGTGTGGCAACTGTATTTCCACAGGCAATCACCATGGCAGGAAGCTTTGATGAAGACCTGTTGGAGGAGGTAGCAGATGCTATTTCCACGGAAGGAAGGGCAAAGTATAATAACCAGCAGAAATATGGTGATACAGATATTTATAAGGGACTAACATTCTGGTCACCAAATGTAAATATTTTCAGGGATCCAAGATGGGGAAGAGGACATGAGACCTTTGGTGAGGATCCATTCCTTACCGGAAGGCTTGGTGTCAGATTCATTCAGGGTATTCAGGGACATGACGAGAAATATCTTAAGGGAGCAGCCTGTGCTAAACACTTTGCAGTACATAGTGGTCCTGAGGATATGAGACATTACTTTAATGCAGAGGTGTCAAAAACGGATTTATATGAGACTTATCTTCCTGCCTTTAAGGCTTGTGTCCAGGAGGGTAAGGTAGAAGCAGTTATGGGAGCTTATAACAGAACGAATGGTGAGCCATGCTGTGGAAGTAAGACCTTATTGCTTGATATTCTTCGTAAAGCCTGGGGATTCCAGGGACATGTAGTATCAGACTGTTGGGCGATAAAGGACTTCTATCAGGGACATAAGGTGGTAGATACTGCGCTGGAAGCAGTTGCAATGGCTGTAAATAATGGCTGTGACCTGAATTGTGGAAATCTTTTTGCCTGTCTTGAGGATGCCGTGAATAATGGCATGATACCGGAAGAAAGAATTGATGAAGCTGTAGTAAATCTGTATACAACAAGAATGAAATTAGGAACTCTTGGTGAAGTAACAGATAATCCATTTGATCAGATTACTTATCTGGATGCTGATACTGCAGCAATGAAGGCATTGAATCTCAAAACTGCTTTAAAGAGCGTTGTGCTTTTAAAGAATGAAGACAATATGCTGCCATTGAAGCTTGATAAGATTAAGACAATCGGAGTTATTGGACCAAATGCAAACAGCAGAAAGGCATTGGTAGGTAATTATGAAGGAACGGCTTCCGAGTATGTAACAGTACTGGAAGGAATTCAGGAGTATGTAGGTGATAAGGCAAGAGTTCTGTATTCGGAAGGATGCCACCTCTACAAAGATAAGGTAGAAAACCTTGCAGTAGAAAATGACAGAATGTCAGAGGTAAAAGGAATCTGTGAATATAGTGACGTTGTAATCTGCTGTATGGGACTTGATGCCGGTCTGGAAGGTGAAGAAGGCGATGAAGGAAACCAATATGCAAGTGGAGATAAGCCGAACTTGAATTTACCGGGTTTACAGCAGAAGGTTTTAGATGTAGTTGCAGCAAGTGGAAAGCCAACGATATTAGTATTGCTGTCAGGAAGTGCGCTTGCTATCAATCAGGCAGAAAAGGAAATCCCGGCAATCCTGTATGGCGGTTATCCGGGAGCACAGGGTGGAAGAGCGATTGCAAAGATCTTATTCGGTGATTCCTGTCCGGAAGGCAAGCTGCCAATTACTTTCTATCGCACCACGGAAGAATTGCCTGAGTTCACAGATTATGCCATGAAAGGCAGAACGTATCGTTATATGAAAGAAGAGGCCTTATATCCGTTTGGATATGGATTATCTTATACGGAGTTCTCTCTTAAGAACACTATTATTTCAAGTGATACAGTTTCTAATGAGGGTATTACCATAGAAACAGATATCACAAATGTAGGAGACTGTGACGGTGCCCAGACGGTTCAGGTATATATAAAGGTAGAGCAGGATGGTACACCAAATGCCCAGTTGAAGGGTGTGAAAAAAGTATTCTTGCAAAAAGGTGAGACAAAGCATGTAACGCTTCATGTGAAGGAAGAAGATTTTGGCTTATATCAGGAGGATAAAAAGGTGATTCACAAAGGAAATTATAGAATCTATGTGGGTACCTGCCAGCCTGATTCAAGAAGTATTGCTTTAACGAAGCAAAAGCCGGAAGAATTTGTAGTTTGCACTTTGGAAGAATATTTTATAGAAGAGATATAATAAGAAAACCGGTTTTTAGCTGAGGCAGAAACCGGTTTTTACGTGTGATCTTTCATGGTAGAAATGTACATATGTATTATGCATAATATGAAAAGCACAGCGATATTTACAAAAGGGAGAAGAGTAATAAGGAGAAAACATGTAAAAATGTTGATGTGAATATTCTTTGAGCGAAGATACGTTATGTAATATGCATAATTACAGCAATATATGATTACAATATAGCAACGGTTGCGTAGAAGTATATACTTTTTGAGTGTTATAGTAAAGTTGTCACAAATTAATACACTTATTTGATAAGGGGATTGTAAAAAGGAGGATATGAAGTTATGAAATGGAAGAAAGTAATGGCAACTACGATGGCAGCCGTCATGCTTGTAGCAAATCTTTCTGCTTGTGGTAATTCAGAAAACAGTGCAAAGGATACTGCAACAGACAAGACAGGAACAACAACAGATACATCATCCGGCTCGTCAACAGCGTCATCTGGTGATGTTCAGGAAATTACATGGATGTTCTGGGATGACCTGAATGCCACAGAAGATTTAATCTCTCTGGGATATAAGGATACAGTAGAGAGATTTAATAAGGATTACGAAGGCGTTTATCATGTAACACCGATTACTACAAATCTGGAAGAGTATTATACAAAACTTAATGCATTAGTAGCAGCCGGTGAGACACCTGACGTATTTATTGTCAGCCCGGGACCAAATCTTACAACTTATGTAGATCCCGGAGTAGCAGCAGATCTTACAGACTATGTAAAAGCTGATGGATGGCTGGATACATTTAATGGTGGAGAAGGTGCTTTCTCACAGCAGACATATGATGGAAAGATTTATGCGGTTCCTCTAAATATCGCTGCAGCGTGTGTATTCTATAATACAGAGATGTTCGAAGCTGCAGGTATCTCTGAAATGCCTACAGATTGGAATGGAATGATTGATGCATGTGAAAAACTACAGTCAGCAGGATATACGCCTATTACCATCTCAGCAGGAACAGCTTGGTGTCTTTCTATGTTAGCAGGTTACCTTTGCGATGCAGAAGGTGCTGACCTTTCTAAGATTGCTGATGGTTCAGCTTCCTGGTTAGACGCTCCATTTGTAAATGCTGCAAATAAAATGGTAGAGTTATCAAAGTATTTCCAACCTACAGCAGCCGGAGATACCAATGATGTTGCTACAGCAAACTTCTATAATGAGAAGGCAGCTATGCTGATTCAGGGATCATGGGCAATCGGTCAGATTAATGGAGCCAATCCTGATTTTGAATCCAAGTGTGGTGTATTCGCATTCCCTGGAACAAATGGAAGAGTCATTGCTAAATCTGACAGCTTAGCAATGAGTTCAGCTACTAAGAATCCGGAAGCATGTATTGCATTCATGAAGTATTTTACAGATGATACTGCTCAGAAATATACTGCTGAGGTAGGTGGAAAGATCCCTGTAACAAAGGTTGAATATGACGAATCACTTGCACCGGCACAGTTACCATATGTTATGGATGTTTTTGGAAAGGCTTCCTCCACATTCGGCTTCTACAATGAGTCATTAGCTTCTACAGAAGCAGGTTCTACTTTTGATGATGCAATGGTATCCATTTATCTAGGTACTCCGGTAGAAGAGGGATTACAGGTTGTTGAAGATTTCTATAAAGATAATGTTTGGAAATAGAAATTGTGATATGAGTTTATAGTGTGTTTCTGGTACGGGATTGAGAATATCAATCCCGTATTCTTTCTAAAAATATGGGAGGTATTTATGGATAAACTTCTAAGGGATAAAAAAGCGATATTTATTTTCATTGCACCTGCATTTATTCTATTTACATTTATATTATTTATACCAATATGTCAGTCAGTTTATTATTCACTCTGTGAATACGATGCTTTGACAAAACCGGTATTTGTTGGATTAGATAATTATGTAAAATTATTCACAAAAGATAAGACAATGAAAATTGCGATAAAGAACTCCATGTTCTTTATGATATTTTCAGCCGTGTCCCAGCTTATAGTAGGTTTGTTACTGGCAGCATTGCTGACAAACATTAACAAAGGAAGAAACTTTTTCAAGAATGTATATTATTTGCCATGCGTACTTTCTTCAGCAGCATTAGGTTTGCTTTGGATGTTCATTTTCAGTTCCCAGTTTGGTATTAATCAGATTCTTGCATTATTTGGGATTGAAGGACCATTATGGCTGATGGATGTAAAAGGATTTATCAATCTTCCGATGAAAGTCATTGCATTCGTTTCCTTATGGCAGTATGTAGGTCAGTCGATGATGCTCTATATGGCGCAGATTTCCGGAATTGATAAGTCACTTTATGAGGCGTCCTATATTGATGGAGCTACGAAGCCACAGGCATTCTTTCATGTGACGTTACCATTAATAAGACCGATGGTAGCAACAGCGATGTCATTAAATTGTATTGGTTCGTTAAAGTTCTTTGATTTGATCTTTAATATGACAGAAGCAGGACCAAACCATCAGACAGAAGTATTGGCAACCCATTTGTATACACAGGGATTTAAATATTTCAAGTATGGATATGCAAGTGCAATTGGAGTTGTATTGTTAATACTTTGCCTGATTGTGACTTTCATTATTAATAAATTCATTAAAGTGAAAAGCTATGAAATGTAAGGAGGCACTAGAATGAAAAAAAAGAAAGTTAGTATTGCAAGCATAATCATTTATATATTTTTAGGTCTTCTTGTCGTTGTATATCTGGCACCGCTTCTTTGGATGTTACTGGTATCATTTAAGACAAATGCAGAGGTTATGACTTCACCATTTGGATTACCGGAAGTAATGCGATGGGACAATTATTCTTTTGCATGGACAGCAGGATATTTGGGAAAAGCAACATTGAATTCTGCCATTGTATGTGTTACTGCACTTGCTTTAAGCCTACTAGTTGGAAGTATGGCCAGCTTTGCGATTGCAAGAATGAGATGGAAGTTGTCAAAGCTTGTGATGACCTATTTCTTAATTGGAATGATGGTTCCTGTTCACTGTGTATTGATTCCTTTGTTTAAAACATTTTCGGGATGGGGACTTTCCAATTCGTTGACTGGGTTGATTCTTCCGTACATAACTTTTTCCCTACCAATGACGATTTTTATTATGACCGGTTTTTTTGAAAATATGCCGGTGGAATTATTTGAAGCAGCATGTATTGACGGATGTAATATTTATGAGGTCTTTTTAAAGATTGCATTACCATTGGCAAGAACCGGTTTCTTTGTTACCGGATTGATGTCCTTTGTTGGCAATTGGAATGAACTTTTGCTGGCAATGGTGTTCATTTCAGATGATACGAAGAAAACATTACCGGTTTCTTTATCAAAATTTGTTGGACCTTATAATACGAATTATACCCAGATGTTTGCAGCAATTATTATAGCAATCATTCCGACCATAATCGTTTATTGTTGTTTTAGTAACAAGATAGTTGATGGTCTAACGGCAGGTGCTGTGAAAGGGTAAAAGTCATGAAATTGACAAAAACTTCATGAATATGATATAGTAATATAAACTGAAAGATTACAATGTTTACAGTTTATAATGCCTTGATGGAAAGTAGAAAGGATGAATACAATGAAAACGAATGATAAAAAAGTCAATTTTAATGTTTTTCAGACAATTAGAAGCAAGATTGTGTTTATGGGAATATTTTCCATTGCCGCTGCTATTATTGTTGGAATTGTAGGTATCAATTCTATTAACCGAAATTACCAATACAGCACAGTAGAAACTTATATTAATGATCTGAATATACTGCATAAGGAAAATCAGGTAGCAGAGGCAGAATACCGTAATTATGTAGAACAAACATATTTAGAAGAGATTGTGGCAAATCTGCAGAAGATGACAGAAGATGCCTCACAGCTTAGAACACTGGCAGAGAATAAGTATCAGGATAGTGTGCAGGAGATTCTGAGTGCGGTGGAGCAAAGTAAATCAAATTATAGTGAGATAAGCAGCTTAAGCAATAAACGTGGATTCTCAACCCAAGCAGGACTTTATCAGGAATATGAAGCAGCCAATGAAGCAGTAAATGAAAGCTTTGGAAAGTTGCTGGATAAAGGGGCATGGATTGAATTAAGCTGGATGGAGGGTACTCTTGGTCAGACAGGAGAACTTGTCAATGTTGATGGAAAGGACTATTTAAAGCTGTCATATAGTAAGCCGATGCCTGCAAGTGTCAAGAGAAATGGAATGTCATTCCGTATAGGAGGAACCCTTGATTACGATGGTAAGGTTTATATATCCAACATTCGCTGGAGAAGTGGTAACGATGTTTTGAAATATGATCTGGAAACAGATGCTACAACCATAAATGGAAGCGGTCAGGCATTTAAGTCTGTCGAGTTGACAACCTTCAACGATGAACCGGCGATGTGTGTGACTTGTTTCTACAATGCAGCAAATGAATGCTGGGAAGAATTTGCAGTTGAAATCCCAATAGCAAACTATCCGGCACAGGATTATGAAACAATAGAATTTGATATGTATTATGAGCCAACAGATGCAGGACAGCATTTCCAATATGGTGGTGCCTATACGGGAACCTATGACTGTAATGCAAAGCTCGAAGTATTGGACAGATATGTAAAGGAATACAGTAAGCTCGTTGTAGAGGGCAAGGATGTAACAGAGGTATATGGTAAGATTGAGGCATTGATAGCTGAAATGCAGGAGAATATACCTCTATATACGTTAGATAGTACCCTGTCAGATGATGCAGTAGGGAAGTTTCAGAGTAAGATGTCCATATTTGCACAGATGAAGGAAATCGACGATAAAATACTTTCCCTGCAGAAGGAGAATTTACAGCTTATCCAGAAGATGACACAGGCATGTGAAAATGTTACACAGATGGTTCAAAAGGACATGGAGAATATAAGAGCGAGTGTCTCTACGATCAGTATCATGGTAATTGCAATTGCAGCAGTCGTTCTGATTCTCATTACAGGTCTTGTTAGTACGGGAATTGCCAGAAATGTGCGTTCGTTCAAGAAAACACTTGAGATAATTGCACAGGGAAAGATTGCAGTGCGTGTGAAGACGAGTGGTGGAGATGAGTTCTCACAGTTTGGAAAGAGCCTGAATGTATTCTTGGATAAGCTTGAAGAAAGTATCTCGCAATTGCAGGAAATATCCGGTGAACTTGCAGCATCCGGTACAAGGCTGGAGGAAAAAGCAACAGTGACACAGGGAGCTGCGAATGTAGTAAGTGGGGCATTGTCTGATATTTCCAAGGGAGCCGGTGAACAGGCATCTGATATTGAGGATTCTTCCCATCAGGTAATGAATATGTGTGAAAACGTAGCACAGATTATTGCAAGTGTAGACGTTCTTTCAGAAAATTCTGCAGAAATGAAGAAGAAGGGAAATGAGGCAGCAGAGATTATTCAGGATTTGAGCAGGACTAATGATGAGACAACAGATGCATTTACCAATATTTCAGAACAAATCAGAAAGACCAATGATTCTGTTGTAGAAATTCAAAAGGTAGTAAATCTGATTGCTGAAATCGCAAGTCAGACAAATCTGCTTTCTTTAAATGCAAGTATTGAGGCAGCAAGAGCCGGTGAAGCAGGAAAAGGCTTTGCCGTTGTTGCAAGCGAAATCCAAAAGCTTGCAGAACAGACGAACTCTTCAGCAAAGATTATTGATAAGATTATCCTTACTTTGTCAGAAGATTCACAGTATGCAGTAGAATCTATAAATGAGATGACACAAATCATGATGAATCAGAAGACAAAGCTTGATGAGACTCGTGAAAAATTTGTACGTGTAAGTGAAGGCATTGTGGCTACTACAGACGGAATGAAAGAAGTAATGAGCCAGGCAGACAGATGTAGCAAATCAGGTGAAAAGGTATCAGATTTAATCAGTAATCTATCTGCAATCGCAGAAGAAAATGCGGCTGCTACTGAGGAAACAAACGCCTCCATGGGTGAACTTAACGATGCTACCGTATCTTTGGCAAGAACGGCTCAAAAGCTGAAGGAGCTGTCAGCTGCGGTAAAAGATGATTTACAATATTATAGCACTGAAAAATAGAGGTATAGGAAATGGGATACGGTTGGAAAAGTATCCCATTTATGACTATAGAGTCTTGAAATATATAGAAAATCCTATTTACACTGTCAGGTCATGAATTTGATATTTTTTATATGAATCTGATTTATAAATGAGGAGTAATGAAGTACAATCCATATAATTGCAGATAGAATTATTTTTATTTATTTCAAAGGAGAGGGAAGAAGAAATGGAAAACATTAAATTCGCAGGTATGGATGGTACTTTTTCAATGGAGCAGCCGGAGAACTATAATTATCTTTATTTTCCGATTGCAGGAGAGAATGGAATAAAGAGTTGCGTAACTCCCAATTTAGGTGGTGATAGTAAGATAAATCAGGAGACCTTTCTTCTGGAACCTGTAAGTGTTGAAAATTTACATAATAACCGTTCCGGAAGAAATTTCTGGTGTCATGTAGAAGGTGTTGGGAGCTGGTCTGTGGTAGGCGCATCAGTGGAAGAGGAAAATAGAAAGTTTACACCTTGTCAGGATAAAAGTGAGCTGACAGCGGGTCTGATGTGGCATACCATTACCAGAGAATCCTTGAAGTATCAGTTGCAGGCAAAGGTAACAAGCTTTGTGCCATTAGAGCATAATGTAGAACTCATGTATGTAGAAATCAAGAATATCGGAAAGCTGGAAAGCAGGATTACACCGATAGCAGCTATTCCAATCTATGGGCGTAGTGCTGATAATATCAGGGATCACAGACATGTAACATCGCTGCTTCATCGGATTAAAACGCAGGATTATGGAGTTATGGTAAAGCCGACGATGTCTTTTGATGAGAGAGGACATAGAAAGAATCATATCACATATTTTACACTTGGAGTTACAGGAGAAGGCAGGAAGCCGGAAGCATTTTATCCTGTGGTAGAACAGTTCATTGGTGAAGGAGGAACCTTTACCCATCCAAGGGCAATCATGGAGCAGCAGGCAGGTGTTCCGACAGGAGTGCAGTTTGAAGGAAAAGAAGCGTTTGGAGGAATCCGGTTTGAGAAGATAACATTACAACCGGGGGAAAAGGCAGAATATCTGGTTATCCTTGGAGCCACAGAGAAAGAAGAAGAACTGACAAAAGTGATACAGGACTATCATACCTCACAGAAAGTACAGAATGCACTTGAGGCAGTAAAGAAGTACTGGCAGGAAAAGGTAAATGTCAAATATCACACGGGCAGTGCAGAGTTTGACAATTTCCTTCGCTGGGTAAGCTTCCAGCCAATGCTTAGAAGAATATACGGATGTTCCTTCCTGCCGCATCATGATTATGGAAGAGGCGGAAGAGGATGGCGTGATCTGTGGCAGGACTGTCTCTCGCTTCTGATTATGGATCCAAGTGGAGTTCGTCAGATGATACTTGATAATTATGGCGGTGTCAGAATTGATGGTACCAATGCTACCATTATCGGTGATAAACAGGGTGAATTCATTGCGGACAGAAATAATATCGCACGTGTATGGATGGATCATGGCGTATGGCCATTTCTGACTACTAAACTCTATATTGATCAGACAGGAGACATCGAAGTTCTTACAGAGAAAGCGGCATATTTTAAAGATAAGCAGGCAAAACGAGGAACCGGTACAGACAGCAGATGGAAAGAAAAATATGGTATGCAGCAAAAAGGGGTAAGTGGAGAGGTTTACTACGGAACCATTCTGGAACACTTGTTATTGCAGCATTTGTGTGCTTTTTATGAAGTAGGAGAGCACAATCACATCCGTCTTAGAGGAGCTGACTGGAATGATGCGCTTGATATGGCTGGTAAGAATGGAGAAAGTGTTGCTTTTACCTGTGCATATGCCGGAAACCTGAAACAAATGGCAGATTGTCTTTGTGTTCTTCGTGAAAAGACAGGATGTGAAACAGTAGAGATTCTTGAAGAGGCAAGAATCCTGCTGGCAGATGATACAGAGCTTTACGATGATGTAGAAGCTAAGAAAAAGCTTCTGGATGACTATCTGATGCTTTGCAGACATAATATCAGCGGAAAGAAGACACAGGTAGCAATTAACAACATTATTGAGAATCTTCAGCATAAGTCAGAGTGGATGATGGAACATATACGAAAGACAGAATGGATAGAAGCCGAGGGCAATGAGGGATGGTTCAACAGCTACTATGACGATCATAAGAACAAGGTAGAGGGCTTTTTTGAGAATGGTGTGAGAATGATGCTTACAGGTCAGGTTTTTGCCATTATGAGCCAGACTGCTAAGGAAGAACAGGTAGCGAAAATCTGTCAAAGTGCAGATCATTATTTATATGCCAAAGAAGTCGGCGGATATCGGTTAAATACGAATTTCCATGAGATGAAATTTGATTTGGGAAGAATGTTCGGATTTGCATATGGAGAAAAAGAGAATGGAGCAGTATTCTCCCATATGACTGTTATGTATGCAAATGCCCTTTATCAGAGAGGATTTGTAAAGGAAGGCTATAAGGCGCTTCAGACACTTGCAGATACAGCGCTTGACTTTGAGACAAGTAAGATTTATCCCGGAATCCCGGAATACTTTAATGCCGAGGGGCGTGGTCTGTATCATTATCTGACAGGTGCTGCAAGCTGGTATATGCTTACTATGGTGACAGAAGTATTTGGTGTTCATGGTCAGATGGGAGAACTTTCTATTCAGCCTAAGCTGTTAAAGGAACAGTTTGATGAGAAGGGAATGGCATCGATTGGACTTACCTTTGCAGATAAGAAATTTGAAGTAATTTATGTAAATCCTCAAAATCTCACTTATGGAGAATATAAGATTGGCAAGGCTGTATGTGAGGCAGAGATTACCGTTATGCAGAATGGAGACCTGGCAGTTCTTTTGCGTGAACAAATCGATAAGCTTGACCCGGCGGTTCATAGAATAACTATAGAATTAGAACCAAAATAGGAGATGAGATGATGGTACAAGGTAAACTGGATTTAGATAAATATACTAGGATTGCGCGTAAAACAGTAGCAGAAGGATGTGTTCTGTTAAAGAATGACAAACAGGCACTGCCTTTTCGAAAACAGGAGAAGATTGCAGTATTTGGAAGGAGCGCATTCTATTATTACAAAAGTGGTCTTGGTTCAGGCGGTCTGGTAAACACAGAATATGTGGTAAGTATTCTGGATGCTTTAAAGGCATGTGATGATATTATACTGGAACAGGATATACTGAATATTTATGAAGAGTGGATTCGGCAAAATCCGGTTGACGAAGGGCAAGGCTGGGGAAACACTCCATGGTCTCAAAAAGAGATGCCTTTAACAGATGAGATTGTTCAGACTGCAAAGACAGCAGATGCTGCACTGGTCATCATTGGAAGGACAGCCGGGGAGGATCAGGACAACAGGGCTCAGGAGGGAAGTTTTCTTCTGACGCAGACAGAACGGAATATGATTGAGAAGGTCTGCAGGCAATTTGAAAGAACCGTTGTGTTATTAAATGTTGGAAATATCATAGATATGAGCTGGGTGGAAGAGTATCATCCCTCTGCCGTTCTCTATGCATGGCAGGGAGGGCAGGAAGGTGGAAATGGTGTTGTTGATGTTTTGACGGGCAAGGTGAATCCTTGTGGAAAATTGACAGACACGATTGCATATGATATCTCAGATTATCCGAGTACCGCCAATTTTGGTGATTTAAAAAAGAATTATTACAAAGAGGATATCTATGTGGGATATCGTTACTTCGAAACCTTTGCAAAGGAGAAGGTACAATATCCGTTTGGCTTTGGGCTTTCCTATACACAGTTCCAAATACGGGCAGAATTAGAGCTTGTTACCGTACAGGATATGAGAATAGCCGTAGAAGTACAGAATATGGGAAAAACAGCCGGCAAAGAGGTGGTTCAAATTTATGTTGAAGCACCTCAGGGAGTGCTTGGAAAGCCGGCACGTGTGCTTGCAGGATTTCAGAAAACAAAGCTTCTTGAGCCTGGCGAAATACAAAAGCTGCAAATCATATGTCCGAAGACAACTTATTCATCTTTTGATGATAGTGGAGTAACATTACATAGAAACTGCTTTGTGTTGGAAAAAGGAGAATACCGGATTTATGTGGGCTCCGATGTCAGAAGTGCAGAATGCTGTGGCAGATATGAGCAGGAGCTGCAAATAATCGAACAGTTAGAAGAGGCGTGTGCGCCTGTTGAGGCATTCCAACGTTTTAAACCTGTTGAAAAGGAAGATGGATATACGCTTGAGATGGAAGAAGTACCGCTTAGGACAGTAGATTTAGAAGAACGGATAAAATGTCTTCGTAAAGAAGAAATCCCATATACAGGTGATAAAGGCTATTTGCTGAAAGATGTATATGAGGGAAGAACAACACTGGATGAATTTGTAGGACAGTTATCTGATTATGATCTGATGTGTATCTTCTACGGTGAAGGAATGTGTAGTCCGAAAGTCACACCGGGAACGGCTGCTGCATTTGGCGGTGTGTCAGATAATCTGATTAAAAAAGGAATACCGGCTGTGTGTTGTGCAGACGGACCGTCAGGAATCAGAATGGACTGTGGAACAAAGGCATTTTCGCTTCCAAATGGAACTGCATTAGGCTGCACATTCAATGTGGAATTAGTAGAAGAACTGTTTGAAATGCTTGGGGAAGAACTGTTAAAGAACAAGATCGATTCTTTGTTGGGACCGGGTATCAATATTCACAGAAATCCGTTAAACGGAAGAAATTTTGAATATATTTCTGAAGATCCACTTCTGACAGGAAAGATATGTGTAGCACAGCTTCAGGGAATGCATCCTCATAAGGTAACAGGAACGATAAAGCATTTCTCCACAAATAATCAGGAACAGAACCGTTACTGTGTGGATGCAGTCGTATCCCAGAGGGCATTAAGAGAAATCTATCTGAAGGGATTTGAGATTGCGGTAAAAGAAGGACATGCCAGATCAATCATGACGACGTATGGTCCATTAAATGGCAGATGGACATCTTCAAGCTTTGACTTGTGTACGACAATTCTTCGTGAACAATGGAAGTATGAGGGAATTGTCATGACAGACTGGTGGGCAGCCGGGAACTGGGAAGGAAGTGAAGAAAGCAAGACAAACAGAGCTCCTATGATATTAGCCCAGAATGATTTGTATATGTGCTGTGATGATGCACACGTAGAAATGGACAGGGATAATGTAAAGGAGATGTTTGACAAGGGTATCATTACCCGTTCTGATTTACAGAGAAATGCAAAAAACATTTTAAAATTCATTCTGGAGTCACTTGCCATACAAAGACTTATGGGCAAGATAGAAATAGAGAACATGGATACAGAGGAAGAAGAAACAGATACCGGTAATATTCAGTTCTATTATCCTGATGAAGCCGGAACTATCGTAATTACTTCAAATGACATGGATTTCTCCAAGGAAGAACTTCTTTTTGGAATCATCATAAACGGAGATGGTGAATACCGGATTTCTGTCGAGGCAACGTCAGAGCTTGGAGAACTGGCACAGCTTCCGGTATCCATTTATAGAGATAATATGTTTCAGGGAATGATTACGTTCCAAGGCATGGAAGGCAAAAAAGCGAAAAAAGAATGTAGTTTTGGATATGTAATGGGTAAGAACCACTATATAAAGATTAAAAAGTGTGCAAAGGGATTAGAAATTGTAAAGTTGACAATTTATGGAGAATAGGTATGAAGAAAAGATTTTTTTGTGTGGGAGTAGTTGGGGTGATACTCAGTTTAGTACTGAGTGGATGCAGTTCAAATCCAAAAGAGGAAACTGCAGCAAAAACAGAAGGAGATATTGTAAATATTTATTGCTGGAATACCGAGTTCAAAGGTATCTATGAGGCATACGCTGCGGATCTTGCGGAAAGCCATGGTGTAGAGGTCAACTTTGTCATCATTACAAATGACTATTCTGCATATCAGACAAATCTTGATGAGGCGCTGGCAGAACAGAAGGAAGCGATTGATGATGATAAGGTAGATATCTTTCTGATTGAAGCGGACTATGCATCAAAATATATACAATCGGATTATGCGATGGATGTTATCCGGGATGTTGGACTCACACAGGAAGATATGGCTGATCAGTACCAGTATACGAAGGATATTGTTTCAGAAGATGGAATTATCAAAGGGGTTACATGGCAGGCAACACCGGGCTTGTTTGCATATAGAAGATCCATTGCAAAGGAAGTCCTTGGAACAGATGATCCTGTAAAGGTACAGGAAAAACTCAAAAACTGGGATTCCTTTGACCAGGTGGCGCAACAGATGAGCAATGCAGGCTATAAGATGCTTTCGGGCTATGATGACTCGTTTAGAACCTTTTCAAATAACATGTCTGCTCCATGGGTAGTGAATAATAAGATAAGAATTGATGACAGCATGCTTAGATGGGTCACGCAGACAAAGACATACACAGACAATAACTATAATAATAAAACCTCATTATGGTCTACCGGATGGAGTGCAGACCAGGGACCGGAAGGAAAGGTATTTGGATTCTTCTATTCCACATGGGGAATTAATTTCACCTTAATGGGTAATTCACTTGCTGACAGCAATGCACAAGCCAAGGCAGGCAACGGCATCTATGGAGATTATGCGGTCTGCGAAGGACCACAGCCATATTACTGGGGCGGAACATGGATTTGTGCTGCAAATGGTTCAGATAATATTCCGTTTATAAAGGATTTGATGTATCGGTTGACATGCGATGCACAGACAATGAAACAGATTACGCTTGATACGCAGGATTACACAAATAATCAGTCTGCGATGGAAGAAATTGCAAACAGTGATTATGGTTCAGATTTCCTCGGAGGACAAAACCATATAGCGCTTTTTGCAGAATCTGCTAAGAAGATTGATATGAGTAATGTAAGCGAGTACGATAGTGGATTAAATGAAAAATTTCAAAATGCCATGCATGAATATTTTGAAGGAAATCAGGATTATGACACAGCTCTTAACCATTTTTACAGTATGGCATTAGAAATGTATCCGGAATTGTCTCGTTAATACATGATTATTGGAGGTGTACCAATGCGTAATATTAGTATAAAAATAAAGGTGCTTGTACCGATTATTGTTTTGTCTGCCATTCTTATTTTGTCTTGTGGATTCAGCATAGTAAATCAAAGAAATCTGTTGCAGACAAGCTATGTGATATCAGATGACTGTTCAAGAAGTATAGAGTTGCTTCTGAGTATAGAGTCAAATCTTGAGTCAATCGGAAAAAACATGTATGCACACTGCAAAGCGGAGAATGCCACAACAAAAAATCAGTATGGCGATACAATCAAGGGGCAGATTTCTGAAATGCAGGAATTATTTGCCCAATATGAAAGTCAGACACTGACAGATAAGGAAAGAGAATACTTTGGTGCATTAAAAAAGAAATTTGATAAGTACCTGACGGGTTTGGATGCCGTGCTTGAAAGCAGTATGAAAGATGATATGCAGGGGCAACTTTCTGCAATCAATGTCATAGAGCAGCCTGCTGAGGAATATCTTATCAAAAAGATTAACAGTCTGATCAAGATGAGAAAGGTTGAGATGGAGTCAGCGCTGGAAAGTCAGACAGATGCATATAATCTGGCATTTTTATCTTCTATGATATTTATCGGCATTGCCGTGCTGATGGCAGCCTTTACCATGATTGTATGTGCAAAAAACATTATCAAGCCAATGAAATATATTAGCGATAAGCTTGAGAAAATGATTCGTGATATAGAAGATCACAAAGGAGATCTGTCTGCAAGAATCAAAATTTCCGGAAAAGACGAAATTGGAAGTATTGGCGGAAGCGTCGATTCATTTATCGAAACGCTCCAGAATGTTATGAAACGTATTACAGAAAGCTCCATAGACATGAATCAAATCGTTGATGAAGTGGGAGAAGAGGTCAATCTGGCTGATGACCGTGCAAGGGATATTTCAGCGGCAATGGAAGAACTATCAGCAGCAATGTCAGATGTGTCTCATTCTGTTAGTGGAATCAGCGACCATCTTTCTGAAATCGGTGACAGTGTTCAGGAGCTTTCAACAGGTTCCGACGAGCTTTTAGCATATACGGATAAAATGGAGCAATCAGCGATTAATCTGAAAGAGAATGCAATACAGAACAAAAATGAAACCAGTAACATGACTATGGAGATTATTACGAAGCTGCAGAAAGCAATGGAGGAGAGTAAACAGGTTGAACAGATAAATGAGTTGACGAATGATATTTTAAGCATAGCAAGTCAGACAAATCTGTTGGCATTGAATGCATCAATTGAAGCTGCCAGGGCAGGAGAGGCAGGAAGAGGATTTTCGGTTGTAGCAACAGAAATCAGTCACCTCTCCGATTCGAGCCGTGACACTGCTACACATATTCAGAATATCAACAATCTTGTTATTGCAACGGTGCATGAACTTACAAATCATGCCAATGATCTGGTTGCATATATACAGGAGACAATTTTACCGGATTATGATAATTTTGTTGATGCAGGAATGCAATATAACAAGGATGCAAATCATGTGAATGAGATTGTGAATCATTTTCATGCTATGTCAGAGGAATTAAGAAAACGAACAGAAGGCGTTCAAGAATATGCTGAGAACATCTCACATTCTGTATCGGAAAGTTCAGAAGGAATTCACATGGCAGCAGGTAACACAGAAAATCTGTCAAATGAGATTTCTAATATTTCCAAAAGAATGCTTGCCAATAAGGAAGTGGCTAATTTATTAAGTAAGGAAGCAGAAAGATTCCTTATTTAACAGGAAATTACATAAGAATCATATGACCGCTGTAATGTCTTGAAATACAAGAATTACAGCGGCTGTTTCATTCAATTTGTTTATCAATATTAATATTGAATGAATATTTATCAAATGATATACTGTATATATAACGCTCTATTTTTGGAGGTGTGAAATAAGTATGCTTAATAACTATAAGATCATAGCATTATGCTTGTCCGGAATTCAGGATGCATCCAATATTGAATTTCTGTCTGAACTGAATAGTAAATTGAGTGAGCAGGGATATCGAATTTTTGTTTATGATATTGGTATAGATTTATATTGGGATGAAGCAAATGATGATTCACAGATTCTGGTTTTTGAATTAATTGATTATACTATTGTGGATGCAGTTATTATTATGGATGAGAAAATTAAAGATCAGACAGTTACAGAGCATATTATTTCGAATGCCAAAAATGCAAATGTTCCCGTAATCGTTATTGATGGGCATTATGAAGATTGTATGAATGTTTTGTTTGACTACCAGGATGGATTTGAGAAAATAGTCAGGCATGTGATGATCGTACATAAGCCCAAGAGACCGCATTTTATGGCAGGAAAAAAGGATAATAAATTTTCGGATGAAAGGATCAATATATTTCGCAGGGTAATAGAAGAACAGGGTATTCGTTTTGACGAAAGCATGGTAAGCTATGGAGATTTCTGGGCTAAGCCTACCATTAAGGCTATGCAGAAATTGCTTGACAGAAATGAAATTCCCGATGCTGTAATATGTGCAAATGATGTTATGGCGATTAATGTCATATCCACTTTAATAAGCAGAGGATATGATGTACCAAATGATGTTATTGTAACAGGGTTTGACGGCATAGAAGAGATTCATCTTACAGACCCTAAAATCACAAGCAGCATTTGTGATTATGCAAAACTTGCAGATAAGGTAATCGAGTTAATTGCTGAGAAGATAACAGAAGGCGATTATTATGTTGCGCCTACCCCTATTATTTCAGAATCGTGTGGATGTACTTATTGTTCGAAATTAAATATACTAGATAATGCTAACATGCTGAATGGAAGATTTTACAGGTATCAGTATGACAATCATAAATTGATGCGAATTGCTGAAAAAATACAAAATAGTGCGAGAATAGAAGATATACCGCTTGAAATGAATCATTGGGTCATGAATCATGTAAGTTGTTTTTTGAATAAATGGTGTATGGATGATTCTATAGATCCGATGAAGGTTGTTCAGAAGAGTTTTGATGATGATATGTATCTGATTTATGATGCATGCGAAGAAAAACCATTTGTACCAAGGAATTTTAGGCGTAAGGATATTATTTCTAATCTTAACCAGCTTCTGGATAGGAAATATCCACTTGTATTTGCAGAACTTGTTTATATGAATGTACCTTTGGGTTATGTATGTTTTTCCTATAATAATTGTGATAGTACTTATTATAAAAAGATTCCCCATATTGTTTCAGCACTCAATAGCGGCATAGGTGGACTTTTGAATAGAAGGTATCAATACTACCTTGTAAAAAGGATTGAACATATCTATACCCATGATGGACTGACCGGATTATATAACCGTCTAGGTTTTAGTCACGAATTTGACAGGCTGATGAAGGATGCAAAGGTGAAGAAAGAGAATATCACGGTTGCATTGGCTGATTTGGATGGGCTAAAAGGGATAAATGATAACTATGGTCATGCTGCAGGTGATGAAGCCATTCATACAGTTGCGGTTGCGCTTAAACATAGCTGTCCTCCAAATGCCTTATGTGTTAGATTCGGAGGAGATGAAATGCTGGCGGTTATAGAGGGAGATTATGATATTGATTTGATTAGAAAACAAATGAACCAATTCCTTGATGAGTATAACAAGGAAAAAAAGAATCCTTACAAAGTTTCGGCAAGCTTAGGGATTCTTCAGATAGAAGGAGCAGATGTTATTGATTTTGAAGGTATGCTAAAAGAAGTAGATAAATTAATGTATATGGATAAGCGTAGCCGCAAGAAAAAATAGGATAAAAAAATGAGAATATCACGATTATGTGGTATTCTCATTTTTTATCCTATTTTTAATTTTTGCATTTTACCAGGATGTACGGTAATAATGATCTCTGTATTTCTTAGGAGTCATTCCTACCAGCTTCTCGAAAGTTTGAATGAAGTGGCTTTGAGAAGAGAAGGAAAGGTAATTGGCAATTTCAACCAGGGTAAAATCCGAATACTTTAAAAGATTCTGAGCTTTATCAATCTTTTTTTCGCGGATATAGTCACTGACAGCGATACCAAGCTCTTTCTTAAATAAACGTGATAAATAGCTGGGAGACAGGTCAGTATGCTCTGCGAGATCTTCTATCGTAATTCTGTCATGTATGTGATTGTAGATATATTCAATACACATGGTAATGGATTTGGATATTACGGAATTCTTCTTAAGAAGAAGCATTTTTCCGGTATAATCGAGCACCATGCTGTCGTGTAAATTGGCAATCGCTTCTTTCGTGTTAAGGGAATCCATTTTCAGGATATAGAAGTCGCTTAAACGATATGCCTGTTCCAGCTCCATTCCGGCTTCAACACAGTGTCGTGTTATCATGGCGACGGTCACAATAAAATGATATCTCAGATTTGTCAAGCTATTATGGGAGAGAGTTCCCATTCCTTCAGGATTTGTAAAATCACCTTCTTTAATATTTTCTCTGACATATTCCATATCGCCGGAACTGACGGCATTGTAAAAGGAATATTCAACTTCTAAGGGACGATGAGAGGATTCTTCCTCGCTCATTTTCAATTCCTTTATGTACCACTCTCGCTGCAGGCTCATATATCTTACCTCGCTTTCGTAAAAGAAATATATATAAATTATGACATGATTTTTATATTTTTTCAATGGATTACTTGAAACAGAAACTGTAAAAATATCAGGAAAGAAAAAATAACAGTAGCACCATTCTGATATTTAGAACAGCAAATTGATATTTTATACAGATTCTATTTGTTATGATACACCTAGCTGCTAATCCTTTGGCTACGTAGTGGCTATATAGTATGGAGGTGTATGAAAGTGAAGCAGATTAAGGGTTTTTTAGCAAAAAACAAGATACTGTGCAGTGCAGTACCGGCGCTTGTAGTGGTAATTGTATTAGTGGGGGTTTTTGTCTCAGCAAAGACTGGAAAAAAAGATAGTCAAAGTGAGCAGGCAATGAATGAAATGGAGGAGATAGTAGAAATTACGCAAGAGGAAAGTTTAGAGAACGAAGCATCAACAGAAGAGATTCTGGTTGCAAAAGCAGAAGAACAGGTTGATGTAGAGGAAACAGAGACGAAACAAGCTGATGTTGATCTTGAAAAGACAGAAGAGAAAGTTACAAGCTCAAAAAAGTCAGTAAAAGAGAAGGAAGAGAAAAGCATGGTAGATATTTCAGAAGAAAATGTACCGGAAACAGACAAGCTGCAACAGGAGGATGTAATAAAGAAGAAAGAAGATAAAGTCAATCCGGATAAAAATAATTCTTTAGGCAATGAGGAATGGGAGAATGAATCCGGGAATGGCAATTCGTCAGATGAGAAACCTTCAAATGACCAACCGTCAGTTAGCAAGCCCGGAAATGATAAGCCTAAGCTTGATCCGGCATACAAGCTTGTGTGGGAGGATGATTTTAATGGTACTGAATTAAGTCGAAATGACTGGAATGTAGAACTGCACGAGCCGGGCTGGGTAAATCAGGAATGGCAGGAGTATATTGATTCCGATGAAAATATTTATGTCAAAGATGGCAATTTGGTCATTCAGGCAGTCAAGACCACAAAGGATGGTAAGGATTACTATACTTCCGGACGAGTAAACACACAGAATAAGCATGACTTCAAGTATGGAAGATTTGAAGCAAGAGCAAAGGTTCCAAGTGGGAAGGGATTCCTGCCGGCATTCTGGATGATGCCTACAGATGAGGGATTTTATGGACAATGGCCTAAATGTGGTGAAATCGATATTATGGAGGTTTTAGGTGATAACACGAAAACAGCTCATGGAACTTTACACTTTGGAGAGCCACATACACAAAGGCAGGGAACATACAGATTAAAGAATGGTGATTTCTCCAGTGAATATCATGTATTTGCATGTGAATGGGAACCGGGTGAAATACGCTTCTATGTGGATGATGTACTCTATTTTACCGAGAACGACTGGTTTACCAAGAGAAACGGATTTGGTGAGGTTGCATATCCGGCACCATACGATCAGCCATTTTATATGATTTTGAATGTAGCTGTTGGTGGAAGTTGGGTAGGATATCCGGATGAAACAACAAAGTTTGAAGAGAATGCAAGACTTGTTGTAGATTATGTCAGAGTTTATCAAAAGGACGAATACGATGAAAATGTAAAGAAGCCTGTTACAGAAGTAGTGCTCAGAGACCCTGATAAGACAGGAAATTATCTGAATAACGGTGATTTCTCAAAAAAGGAGTCGCTGAGTGATGGAAAAGACTGGGAGTTTCTCACGGTGCTTGGCGGTGTAGGAACAGCAGAGGTTGCGGATGAGGAATTACAGATTAAGACAGAAAAGGAAGGAACGGCTGATTACAGTATTCAGATGGTTCAGGGAAGTGTTCCTTTTGAAAAGGGCTGGAAGTACAAATTGTCCTTTGATGCATATGCTGATGAAGCAAGAACTCTGATTACAAGTGTTACTGCACCGGATTTGAATTATAGCAGATATTTTGCAGATACCAAAATCAATCTGACAACACAGCCAAAGAGTTACAGCTTTGAATTTGATATGACAGCAGACAGTGATGCGAATGGCAGGGTAGAGTTCAATCTTGGCAACCAGAAATCAACTGCTACGGTACATATCGACAATGTACGTGTGGAAAAGGTTGAGAAGATCACACTCAAGGATGAGGCAAAGAGTGTATTACCGGATGGAAATTATGTATATAACGGTTCCTTCAATGAAGGAGCAGGTCGTATGGATTACTGGGAGACTAAGAATCAATGTGAAGGCGCTAAGTTATCTGTATCAAATGTGAATCTGTTAAGAGAATTTAAGGCAGAAGTACCATCAACAGTAACAGCTCTGGAAGATGTAATTTTAAAACAGTCACCCATAGCTCTTTCTGGTGGAAAGACATATAAATTTACTTTTGATGCTTATGGTAATGAGACAAAGAATATTAAGGTAAGACTGGCAGGAAAGACCTTTAACGTAGCAATTTCGAAAGAGAAAAAGACATACAGCTTTGTATTTGATACTGACAGCAGCTTGAAGGGAACTGATTTGGAGTTCTTATTAGGTGTATCAGGTACAACCTACATTGACAACGTGCGTATTCAGGAAGATGGAATGATTGTGAATGGCGATTTTGTTAACGGTATGGTTGGCTATGAAGCATATATCAATGAATCTGCCAAGGCATCCTATGGCGTTGACGAGTTAACAGAAAATGCTGCTATGGGATTCACTATTGAGGATACAGGCGATCAGGATTGGATGATCCAGCTCAAGCAGAACAATATTAAGCTGGAAGAGGGTAAGTGGTACAAGATTACTTTTGATGCGAAATCCAATTTGGATCGTACGATTATGTATGCTTTACAAAGAGATGGATCTGGTGACGATAACTGGATACCGTATTCAGGAACTCAGAAGATTGATGTAAGTAGTGATTATCAGACGTATGAGCATGTATTCAAGATGAAGAATGATACGGACGAGCAGACTATCCTGAGTATATCTATGGGTGCTGTAAACGGAAAACGCATTACAGATAAGCATACCGTTTTCATTGATAATATTACTTTGGAAGAAACAGAAGAACCTAAGCAGTCTGAGAAGCCTGTAGGAGATGAACTGATACAAAATGGAGATTTTACCAAGGGACAGGAGAATTGGGAAAATGCAATTACTGCTCCGGGCGAGGCAGATGTAAGTTTTGAAGATGGCAGGGCAGTATATCAGATAAAGAACGTAGGAACTGCAGATTGGAATGTACAGCTTAAACAGTCTGGTCTGACTTTGGAAAAGGGAAGTACTTACGAGCTAAGTTTCAAGGTGAAATCTGACAAAGCAAGAACAATCAAGGCAGCTTTACTTACAGAGACTTATGATTGGTACGGTGGAGCAGATATTGACTTAAAGCAGAATGAGGAAAAGGAAGTAAATGTAACGATTTCTGTTGATAAGGAGACAGATACGAACATTACCTTTGTATTGTCGATGGGAATCATTGATGGAAAGGATACCCCTGCATCTACCATAGAGATTGATGATATCAGCATCAAAAAACAGACAAAACAGGATAATAAGGACGAAGAGGGTAATAAGGATGGTCTGTTGGTAAATGGAGACTTTTCTAAGGGAGCTGATAATTGGATTAATGCCATTACAGCACCGGGAGAAGCAACAGCAAGCTTTGAGGATGGTAAGGCAGTATATCGCATCACAAATGTAGGTGAGCAGGAATGGCATATACAGTTAAAGCAGTCAGGACTGACTCTGGAAAACGGAAAGAACTATGAGTTATGCCTGAAATTGAAATCTGATGAAGCACGAACGGTAAAGGCAGCTTTACTCACAGAAACCTATGACTGGTATGGCGGAGCTGATATTGAACTTGCAAAGGATGAAGAGAAGAAAGTAGTAATACCTCTGTATATTGATAAAGAAACAGATACAAATATTACCTTTGTACTGTCGATGGGAATCATGGATGGAAAGGATACCCCTACATCTACTATTGAAATTGATGATATCAGTTTGAACCAGGTATCTACATATCAGGCACGCAAAATAAATAATAAGAAAGAATTAGAGATGATTCTTGATGAAGCAACAGCTTATGAAGAGGAATTGACATCGGAAGAAGAGACTACATCAGAGGAACTGACATTGGAAGAAGAGGAGTCATTGGAAGAAAATACATCAGAGGACGTAACTTCTGAAGACAAAAAAGCTACAGATCAAAAGGAAGATACCTCTGCCTTAGAAGAAGCAAAGAACGAGACATCTTCTGAGGATGAAACAAATGTATATGAAGAGGAATCTAAGAAGGAAAAGAATGAAACCAAGCAGCTTGATGCAAAAACAGAAGAAGGTTCCGAAGAAGAATCAGGTAACGAATAAAGTTTTATATAAAGGAGAAACAAAATATGCAATATGGTTATTTTGATGACGCAAAAAGAGAATATGTAATTACCAGACCGGATACACCGGCACCTTGGGCGAACTATCTTGGTTCGCCTGAGTATGGTGCAATCATATCGAATAATGCAGGTGGTTACAGCTTTGCAAAATCCGGTGCAAACGGAAGGATATTAAGATATGTATTTAATAACTTTGACCAGCCGGGAAGATATATCTATCTTCGTGATAATGACAGTAAGGATTACTGGTCAGCATCGTGGCAGCCGGTAGGAAAGGATTTAGAGAGCTATAAGAGTGAATGCCATCATGGTATGGCATATACGAAGATGCTTGCAGATTATAGCGGAATCCATTCCGAAGCACTCTATTATGTTCCGCTTGATAAATCCTATGAAGTATGGAATCTTACAGTAACCAATAACTCTGATCAAGTAAGAAGTCTTACCATTACAGGATATGCAGAGTTTACGAATAACAGCAACTATGAACAGGATCAGGTTAATTTACAGTATTCACAGTTCATTACAAGAACTGTATTTCATGAGAATCGCATCAGACAGTTGATTCACGGTAATCTTGACGGACTTGAGGAAGGCAAGGAGGTTGATGAGAAAATTGTAGTTGAGCGTTTCTTTGGCTTATGTGGTGCAGAAGTTTCTTCTTACTGTGGTGATAAGGAAAAGTTCATAGGAAGATATCATGGATATGGAAATCCCGTTGGTGTAGAGAAGGGTGAACTTAGTAATGAGCTTAACTATAGCGGAAATGGGTGTGGTGCTCTTTCTGCAAAAATAACCTTACAGCCGGGTGAGACGAAGTCTGTCGCATTTGTATTAGGTATGAAATATGATGAGGAAGCTGCCGAAATCATGAGGAATTATGAGAATCCCGGACAGGCATGTGCAAAGGAATTAGAAGAACTGATTTCCTTCTGGCATGGAAAGTTCTCCCGTTTCCAGATAAAGACACCAAGTTCCGAATTCAACACCATGATTAATACATGGAATGCATACAACTGTTTTATGACATTTATCTGGTCAAGGGCAGCGTCCTTTATCTACTGCGGATTAAGAAACGGATATGGATATCGTGATACGGTTCAGGATATTCAGGGTATTATTCACCTGGCACCGGAGATGGCTGTGGAGAAGATTCGTTTCATGCTCTCTGCGCAGGTAAACAATGGTGGAGGACTTCCACTTGTTAAGTTTACTCATAATCCGGGACATGAGGATACACCGGATGATGCTTCCTATGTAAAAGAAACAGGACATCCTGCCTATAGAGCAGATGATGCATTATGGTTATTCCCAACCGTTTACAAATATATTTCTGAAACAGGAAATCTTGCTTTTATTGATGAAGTAATTCCTTTTGCCAATAAAGATGAAGGAACTGTATATGAACATTTAAAACGTGCTATTGATTTCTCCATGAATCATCTGGGACCGCATGGTATGCCTGCAGGTTTATATGCAGACTGGAATGACTGTCTCAGACTTGGCAAGAATGGAGAGTCTGCATTCGTTGCTCTTCAGTTCTATTATGCCATGACCATTTTGAAGCAGTTTGCAGAATATAAGAAAGATACCGATTACATCCGGTACCTTGAAGAAAGCCAGAAGAATCTTCGTGAAATCATAGAAGAGACTTGCTGGAATGAAGATAGATTTATTCGTGGATATACAGAAGAAGGCGAAGCAATCGGACGTAGAACAGATAAAGAGGCTAATATGTGGTTGAATCCGCAAAGCTGGAGTGTAATCAGTGGTTTTGCAACCAAAGAACAGGCCCAAATAGCTATGGAGAATGTATTTACGAAGTTAAATACAGCATATGGAGCAATTCTTATGGATCCTCCATACCATACAGAAGCATTCGATGGTGCACTTGCAGTAATCTATAATGCAGGTACGAAGGAAAATGCAGGTATCTTCTCACAGTCACAAGGCTGGCTGATTCTTGCGGAAGCATTGCTTGGCCATGGTGAAAGAGCATTTAACTACTTTATGGAGAATGCTCCTGCAGCGCAGAATGATAAGGCAGAAGTACGTGTTCTTGAACCATATTGCTATGGACAGTTCACAGAAGGAAAGCACAGCCCATACTTTGGACGTTCCCATGTACATTGGCTGACAGGTACAGCATCTACCATTATGGTAGGCTGCGTGGAAGGTATCTTAGGAATGCGTCCTGACTTTTATGGCTTAAAGATTGCGCCTTCTATTCCAAGAGAATGGGATAATGTTGAAATCAACAAGGAGTTCAGGGGTAAGCACTTGCATATTCTTGTAAAGAATCCGGGACATGTAGAATCCGGTGTTAAGAAGCTGATTGTAAATGGCAGGGAAGTAGAAGGAAATTACCTTCCTGAAAGTCTGCTGGAAGCAAAAACAGAGGTTGAAGTAATCATGTCATAAGAATAAAAAATGTAGGACATGAATTTGATATTTTTTCAATCAATTTAATATAATGCGAACATGTATATAGCTATAATAGGTCATGTAAAGCAAAACATCTTACCAATATTTAAGGGAGGAATTAAAGATGAAAAGAAAAGTATTAAGTACTTTACTTGCAGTAACAATGGTTGCAGGAATGGTTACCGGATGTGGTAACAAGGAAGCAGCAGGTACAACAACTGCTACAGAGGCAGGAACAACAACAGAAAAGGAAGCTGACAACACGACAGCAGCAGACAATACCGTTACCGAGGCAGCAGAAGAAGGAAAGGTATTAAATGTTTACTGTTGGAATGATGAGTTCCAGAGACGTGTAAAGGCACATTATCCCGGATATACAGAAGTAGATGCTACACATGGTACGATCGGTGATGTACAGGTTGTTTGGAACATTACTCCAAACGCAGATAATGCTTATCAGAATAACCTTGATGAAGCATTGCTCAATCAGGCTAATGCTTCAACAGATGAAAAGGTTGATTTATTCTTAATCGAAGCAGACTATGCATTAAAGTATGTAGATTCAGATGCGACAATGCCAATCGCTGATTTAGGTATTACAGATGCAGATACAGCAAATCAGTATCAGTATACAAAAGATATCGTTACAGACAGCAATGGCGTATTAAAGGGGCTTTCATGGCAGGGATGTCCGGGCGTTATGTTCTATAGCCGTGAAATTGCCAAGGAAGTATTTGGAACAGACGAACCGGCAGAAGTACAGAAGAAAGTAGCTGACTGGGATACATACAAGGCAACAGCAGATGAATTAAAGGCAGCAGGCTATCAGATTAACTCTTCTGCAAATGATGCATATCGTGTATATTCTAACAATGTTACATCAAAGTGGGTTGTAGATGGAAAAATCAACATAGATGAAAACATTATGAAGTGGGTTGAAATTTCTAAGGAATTAGTAGATGCCGGTGAAGTCGGAACACATGACATTTGGAGTGATGACTGGTCAAAGGGCTTCTATCCGGAAGGAAAGGTATTCAGCTACTTTGGACCAGCTTGGTTAATCAACTTCTGTATGGCAGCAGATCAGGAAGGAAGTATTGGTAACCAGGGCGGCTGGGCAGCAACAGAAGGACCACAGGGATTCTTTTGGGGCGGTACATGGATTTGTGCAGCAGCAGGAACAGATAATGCGGCAACAATCAAAGACATTATGTTAAAGCTTACTTGTGATGAAGCAATTATGAAGGACATTGTTGTACAGGATGATGACTTTGTAAACAATAAGCCTGCTATGGATGCTATGTCAACAGATGCAAGCTATGCAAGTGCTGTTCTGGGTGGACAGAATCCATTAGGAATGTACTGTGCAGGTGTAGAGGAACTTGATTTAAGCAATCTCTCTGCTTACGATCAGGGATGTAATGAAGAGTTCCAGAGAGCAATGAAGAATTACTTCGAAGGTAACGCAACCTTAGATGAAGCAAAGGATTTATTCTATAAAGCAGTAGTAGAGAAGTATCCGGAACTGACATACTAAGAAGTATTGTATTTGTGCCTGCCTGAGAAATGTGTCAGGCAGGCACAATATATGAAATGTAATGTGGTATACAGAACCGGCAATAGACTTTTGAAGGATATAAAAGACCGAAAAGGTCTGCTGCGAGTTCTGTATCAGAAATTTACTCGTTACTGGACAGAGTGAACAGTAACGAACAGATTATGAAATGGAGGAAGCAGATATGAAGAGCGCAAAGAAAGGTAAGGTAGTGAGCTATAATAAATGGGGGTATATCTTTCTAATTCCCTTTATTGTGGTTTATCTGGTGTTTCAGTTTGTTCCGATGGTGACAACCATTGGAAACAGTTTTTACGAGAATTATCGTTCCGGTTTGACGCAGATAGGACCAAATTATGTAGGACTTAAGAATTATGAAGCAATTTTAAGTAATCCTGACTTATGGATTTATGCAAAGAACACCTTGATTATGTGGGTAATGGGATTTGTTCCGCAGATTCTTGTTTCTCTATTACTGGCATCATGGTTTTCGAATCCAAGTCTGAGATTAAAAGGGCAGGGCTTTTTTAAGACAGTGATCTACCTGCCGAACCTGATTATGGCATCCGCATTTGCTATGTTATTCTTTACATTATTTTCTGATGGGGGTCCTGTAAATTCCATCCTGGTTCAGTCCGGTCTTCGAGAAGAACCATTTAAATTCTTTTCCAGTGTGTGGGGAACCAGAAGCCTTGTTGCCTTTATGAACTTTGTCATGTGGTTTGGTAATACTACCATTCTTCTGATGGCAGGTATGATGGGAATTGATACTTCCCTGTTTGAAGCGGCAGAAGTAGACGGTGCTACATCGAAACAGATTTTCTTTAAAATTACGTTACCATTATTAAGACCAATATTAGTTTATGTAATGATTACATCCTTGATTGGTGGTTTACAAATGTTCGATGTACCACAGATTTTGACAAACGGAAGTGGAGAGCCGATGCGTTCCTCCATGACACTGATTATGTATTTGAATAAGCATTTGTTCAGCAAGAATTATGGTATGGCAGGTGCATTATCAGTCCTTCTGCTCATTGTAACAGGAATTTTGAGCATGATTGTTTATAAGATGTCAAATGGTAATAAGGAGGACTAGAAAATGAGTAGTAATAATTATAAAACAGAAAAAGGTATGGGCATAAAGGGAAGAAGAACAGTAGCCTATGTAGTACTTGTGTTAGTTTCCTTCCTGTGTCTGTTCTGGTTCTATGTATTGTTTATTAACGCAACACGTTCTCATGGAGAACTGACAAAAGGTTTTACACCGCTTCCAAGTACGCATATACTGGAAAATTGGAAGAGTATGATGCAGGGAAATCTGCCGGTATGGAATGGTATGTTGAATTCCTTTGTCATTGCAGCATTATCTACAGTATTATCGGTATATTTTTCAACCATGACGGCATATGCCATTCATGCATACAACTTTAAATTGAAGAAGTTCATGTTTACTTTCATATTGATGATTATGATGATTCCAACTCAGGTAACTGCGCTTGGTTTTCTGCAGGTGATCGGTAAGCTGAATCTGGATAATTCCTTTATACCACTGATTGTACCGGCAATCGCATCACCGGCAACCTTCTTCTACATCAAGCAGTATATGGAAAGTTCATTACCACTATCCTTGGTAGAAGCCGCAAGAATTGATGGATCAGGCGAATTTAAGACCTTTAATACTATTGTATTTCCGTTGATGAAGCCTGCGATTGCAGTACAGTTGATTTTTGGATTCGTAACAAGCTGGAATAATTACTTCATTCCGGCATTGGTACTTCATGATGACAAGAAAAAGACATTACCTATTTTAATTGCACAGCTTCGTAGTGCAGACTGGCTTAAGTTTGATATGGGGCAGGTATATATGATGATAGCGTTCTCTATTTTCCCGGTTATCCTTGTATATTTAATCCTTTCCAAACATATTGTCCAAGGTGTAGCACTTGGCAGTGTAAAGGGCTAAGCTTTTTCACTTCCTTGTTATACATAGATACAAAACACTAATAAGTAAAAGAAAAACTCCTTGTTTTGAAGCAAGGAGTTTTTCGTTAGGTAAGATACTGCTCTTTAAATTCTTCATATGGACATGGCTTTCCAAAATAGTAACCTTGACAATAATCAGGAGAAAGCTCGTTCATTTTGTCCAAATCTTCCGTTGTTTCAATTCCTTCAATACACATCTTTAGATTCAGACTGTGAACCATATTGCTCATAAGAGATAATAGCTGATATTCATAGTCATTTTCCAAAGCCTTTAGAGTAAAGGAACGATCAATTTTGATAATATCAGGTTTTAACTCATTCAGATAAGAGAAGTTTGAATAACCTGTACCAAAATCATCCAAAGCAAGACGGATGCCATTATCTTTCAGGTTTGAAACCAACTTTGTGACACGACTGTCAGATTCTAACATACCGCTTTCCGTCAATTCGATGATAACATTGTCAGGTGAAATGCCATGTGCAGTGACGGCAGAAATAATCTCATTGATGATGTTACTCTTCATAACCTGTATATAGGATATGTTGATGCTGATTTGAAAACTGGGTCGCGCTGTCTGAATCTCATGACATAAGGCGAGAGATTTATGTAACATCCACTTTCCGGCCGGCATAATTAAGCCTGTCTCTTCCAAAAGAGGGATAAATTCCATCGGCGAGACCATTCCAAATTCTTCGGTACGGAAACGCATTAAGGCTTCTGCACCGTAGAGTGAATTCGTAGTAGCTTCAAAAAGCGGTTGAAGGTACGCTTCAAAGCCTTCAAAATCATGGTTTACAGATTGTCTTAACAGTTGCGTTAATCTTCTTCTGCGCAAAAATTTATCATAAGCTGCCTGCTGGAAGATATAGTAACGGTTTTTGCCATCTCTTTTTGCTTCATTTAAGGAGAATTCAGACAGCTTCATAATGTCAGAGAAGCTGTGTCCATGCATATCCTTGTAGGAAAGAATACCTCCTGAAATGGTAAATACTGCTTCATAGTGATTTGCTTCTACAAATTCATCCACCGTCTGACGAATTGATTTATAGAGAGAAATAGCACTCTTAATATCATCATTTTGCGTATCCAGTAATAAAAATTCATCAGCAACAGCACGGAAAAGCATTTGACCGGAGGTAATATGAGAAGAAATACATTCGGCAGTACGGCGAAGAATCATATCACCATAGTCACTGCCAAGTTTTTCGTTGATTTCCTTGAAGTCATCCAGACCGAGACGCATAAGATAGCCGTGTGATATGGTAACAGCTCTTTCTGAAAGAAAGGACTGCAGGCTGGTAATGCCAAGCAGACCACTGACATTATCTGCTTTTTGCCGAACACCGATTTCATTGATACAGCCAATCATATGACTTGGCTTTCCATCCTTCTTTACAACGCAACCTCTGCAGTTAATCCAGATTGGTTCACCGGTAATAGAAAGCCATCGGTATTGCATATTATGATCTTCTTTTTCACCATTGATTAATAACGCCAAATCTTCCTGTAAGCTGTAAAGATCGGCAGGATAAACAAATTTTTTCTGATTTGCAACTAAATCCTGAAAAGAATGAGAAGGCAAGGCAAATCTTTTTACGGCAGCCGGTGAAATATAGTAATAATCATGAATAAAGTCATATACATATAGATAATCATCCATATATGGATGAAGTAAATCGATGAATTTACAAAGCTGTGAAACAGATAAATAATCGAAATCCTTTTCCATAATATCCCCCTAGAGTTCATAAAATACAAATTTATTATATTCTATATTTTCAGACAAAGCAAGAAATAAGTCGCATTATGTAAAATAAAAATGTGTTCTTGTAATAATTATCAAGAATGTATACCAGCTATTGTAATCAAGACTGTTTTTGTGGTATTGTGGATAAGTAGAAATCCTGTTACTGAAACGGAGTGAGCAGTAACGAAATTCTATATCATGTAGGGAAAGGTATGGTTTTGCATTTATGAAAAAAGAGAATCTTTGGTTATCTTATCAAGACGAAGATAAAAAGGAAATAAACAGAATAAGTGAATGGTACAAAAAGTGTCTGGATGGAGGAAAGACAGAACGGGAATGTACCAGTCTTACTGTAGAAATGGCGAAGAAGCATGGATATCATGACATAAAGCAGGTGATAGAAGAAGGTCGAAAGCTCCAGCCGGGCGATAAACTTTATGCAGTACAAATGCAGAAGAGTGTGGTGCTGTTTCAAATTGGTAGAGAACCTGTTTCGCATGGTATGAATATTCTTGGGGCACATATTGATTCCCCGAGAATTGATGTGAAACAGAATCCGCTGTACGAGAAAGAAGGATTTGCCTATTTTGATACACATTACTATGGTGGCATTAAGAAATATCAATGGACTACGATTCCGCTTGCCATTCACGGAATAGTAGCAAAGAAGGATGGAACAGTAGTAAATATTGCAATCGGGGAGAAGGAGGATGATCCGGTATTTGTAATCACGGATTTACTGGTTCATCTTGCCGGAGAGCAGATGGCAAAGAAGGCAACTGAGGTAGTTACAGGAGAAAATCTTGATTTATTAATTGGAAATTGTCCGATTGAAAATACAGATGATTTGGAAAAAGAAGAAAAGGAAGCAGTAAAAGCCAATGTACTGGAGCTCCTTACTGATATGTATGGAATAGAAGAGGAAGATTTCCTTTCGGCGGAGCTTGAAATCGTTCCTTCCGGAAAGGCCAGGGATTGTGGATTTGACAGAAGTATGGTACTCGCATATGGGCAGGATGACAGAATTTGTGCATTTACCTCTTTATTTGCCATGTTAGAGGTAGAAGCACCACAGCGTACCTTATGCTGTCTGCTTGTTGATAAGGAGGAAATCGGAAGCGTTGGCGCAACAGGTATGCACTCGCGTTTCTTTGAGAATACGGTAGCGGAGCTGTTAGCCATGACAGAAGGTGATTCCCAATTGCTTCTTCGAAGAGCGCTTATGAAATCCAGAATGCTTTCCTCTGATGTGAGTGCGGCATTTGATCCTCTTTATCCTAATGTATTTGAAAAGAAGAATACGGCATTTCTTGCAAATGGTGTAACCTTTAATAAGTATACCGGAAGCAGGGGAAAGAGTGGCTCTAATGATGCATGTGCAGAGTATATTGCAGAATTAAGAAACGTAATGGATGAGGCAAAGGTGACCTATCAGTTTGCGGAACTAGGAAAGGTAGATGCAGGTGGTGGTGGAACGATTGCCTATATTATGGCTAAGTATGGAATGAATGTGATTGACAGTGGTGTTGCCGTACTAAATATGCATGCACCATATGAGGTAAGCAGTAAAGCAGATATCTATGAAGCAGTAAAAGGTTATAAGGCATTTTTGCAGTGGAAATAATGGAAGAAATAAAAACGGGTAGAAGCATCTACCCGTTTTATATTATATGGATTACATTCTATTGTAGACTCTTGATTTTCTTAAGCGTTCCTCAAATTCATCATGCGCCAGAGGCTCATCAAATAGGAATCCCTGTGCAATCGGACAGTGAAGTGATTTTAGAAAATTTGCCTGTTCTGTAGTCTCGACACCTTCACATACAACCTGCATATCAAGGTCGGACGCCATGTTAATGATTGTCTTGATCACGATTTCATCCGATTTATTTCGTTCTTCATTTTGAGTCAGGAAAGATTTATCTAATTTTATTTTGTCAATATTAAGATCCTTCAGAAGATTCAAGGAGGAATAGCCTGTACCAAAATCATCAATAGAAGTGTGAACACCGTGCGATTTCATGGTATTTACAAATTCAGATAAGGCATCAAAATCTTCATAGCCCGATGACTCTGTTAACTCGATCTCGATATATTTTGCATCTATTTCATAACGATCCAAAATTCTAAGAATATCTTTTGCCAGATTTTTGTTATGCAAATGAACCTTGGAGAAGTTTGTGGATACTCTCACAGGCTCAATTCCCATTTCTAACCAGGTGCGAATATCGCGGCAGACACATTCCAATACATAGAAATCAAGGATACAGATAGTTCCTTCTTTCTCTAAAACAGGAACAAATTCAGATGGCTGAATAATATTGCCATTTCTGTTCCAACGAACAAGCGCTTCACATCCGCATAAGGTCTGACCATCCAGCAATACCTTAGGCTGGTAATATACGACAAATTCATTACTCTCAATTGCAGAAGGAAAGAGGTCTGATATTTCCTTGTCATGGACATATTGTTCCATCATCATATCACGGAACCAGATAGCATTGTGGTGGAGGGATGATTTAGCAAGCATACATGCAGCAGTAATCCGGTTTAGGACTTCATTCATGGTATCTCCGGGACGAATTGCATAGATTCCGGCCCTCGCCGAAAGATCAAAGGTATTGACAAAGTCCTCAAGCTGAACATGAACCCTTACACAAAGAAGTGAATCTAATATAGAGTCAAATCGCTCTCTACGGACAAGAAGGGCAAAGTTGTCACCGCCAAGTCTTCCAAGCAGTTCATCCGGCTGAAGAAAGCTTTTGATTCTCTGTGCAAACCTGCGCAAAACATCATCGCCATGCCGATGGCCAAATCGCTGATTAATATATCGGAAACTTTTCAGATTGAGATAGATAGCTGCATAATCTGTAAGTTCACCGTTCTGTTCCATGATGGAACCATATTTCATAAAACCAGGGGTATTCAGAAGACCCGTAAGGGAATCGGTAATGGAAGCCTTCTGCATACTACTGACCAGCATAACTCTGCTGCTAAGAAGAAAGAGCTGGTGCGTAAGAAAATGAAGCATTTTCAATTCCTGTTCAGACCAGTTATGATCCTTTTTGGGAAAAGAGTAAAATGATACAACAGTCTCCTCTCCATCATGATAGGTATCGGTAAGCGAACACTCTTCAGAAACCGAAGGGTGTTGATACAATGTCCTACAGATAGTATTACTTTCAGCTTCAAATGGCATAGGATTTGTATGAATTCTCATATCCAGCCTTCCAAGTCCAATCTGCCCGGCTAAAGGAGAAAGTTCACGGGTGACAACCTCAATCAGTGCATCGAAAGAGGTAATACTATCAGGAATGGATTCCAGAAAAGATAAGAATCCGTCACAGCAAAAATTCATAAAACAATACTCACTCTCAATAAAAAACAATTAATAGAACCACGACTAAATATAGCACCAAAGTACTTTGTATGCAATGGCTGAAAGCAAAATATTACAATAAAAGGTCAAAATAGAAAAAAGTGAACATATAGGTGTAAATGCTTACAAAAACGAATTATGAATCAATTTCTATGTATAAAAACGAATAAATATACAAATCTTATCCGTTTTTTGTGCAGAAATCACCTTCAATATGTTTAATTATTAACGATTATTGAATTCCATTTCGAACCATGGTATTGTTATATGTAAGCGGTTACATAATTTTATTAAAATATATTTTAAACGTGATAAGTGAATTTAGGAGGTTACTAATGAGCAGACTTGAGATTCCTGTACCAAATAAAGCGCAGGTCGTAGTAGAGCAGCTTTATAAGGATTTGGAGAGAAGAATAGAGGCAAGCCCATCCGGATTATGCCCGATTGATATGTCAAAAGCATTTCTGGAACTGTGCCATGCACAGACCTGTGGAAAATGCGTACCATGCCGTGTCGGATTAAGACAATTGAAAAAAATGATTTCAGATGTACTGAATGGGAAGGCAACGATGGAGACGCTGGATGAAATGGAACAGACAGCACTTAGTATTATGGAGTCCGCAGACTGTGCCATTGGCTACGAAGCTGCCAATATGGTTTACAAAGGATTGATTGGTTTCCATGATGAATATGTTGCACATATTGAGCTTGGCAGATGCAATTGTAATTATCAGCAGCCGGTTCCATGTGTATCCCTGTGTCCTGCAGGTGTAGATATACCAGGTTATATTGCACTGGTACGTGAGGGCAGGTATCAGGATGCAATCCGTTTAATCAGAAAGGATAATCCATTCCCGACAACCTGCGGATTTATCTGTGAACATCCATGTGAGGCAAGGTGTCGTAGGAATATGGTAGATGATGCGATTAATATCAGAGGCTTGAAGCGTATGGCAGCAGATCTTGCAGGAAAGGTTGCGCCGCCTGAGTGTCAGCCGGCTACCGGTAAAAGGGTTGCCATTGTAGGAGGAGGTCCGGGTGGACTTAGTACAGCATATTATTTACAGCTTATGGGACATCAGGTTGTTGTATATGAAATGCTTCCAAAGCTTGGAGGTATGCTTCGTTATGGTATTCCAAATTATCGTTTACCAAAGGACAGGCTGGATGATGATATCAATGCCATTTTGGAAACAGGTGTACAGGTAGAACACGGACTCCGTATCGGTATTGATATTACGATCAATGAATTAAGAGAGCAGTATGATGCAGTATTGATTACCATTGGTGCAAGTACTGATAAGAAGCTTGGAATTGACGGTGAGGATGCAAAGGGTGTCATTTCAGCAGTTCAGTTCTTACGTGATGTTGGAAAAAACAATGCGATAGATTTAGCAGGACAGGAGGTCTGTGTCATCGGTGGAGGTAATGTATCCATGGATGCAGTAAGAACAGCAGTCAGACTGGGAGCAAAGAAGGTAAGTATTGTTTACCGCCGAAGAGTTGCAGATATGACAGCGCTCAAGGATGAAATCGAAGGTGCCATTGCAGAAGGTGTTGAGGTTCAGACATTAAAGGCACCTGTGAAGATAGAAACAGATGAGAATAACCAGGTTAAGGGGCTTTGGGTACAGCCGCAGATGATCAGCAGTATTAAAAACAGTCGTGCCGGAGTTAAGGCAACGGGAGAAGAAGATATCATGATTCCTTGCCAGACAATTATCGTAGCTATTGGTCAGGATATTGAGTACCAGCATTTTGCGGATGCCGGTGTGCCTGTTAACCGTGGTGTGATTCAGACAGGAAGACATGGCGGTTTTGACTTGCTTCCCGGTGTATTTGCAGGTGGAGACTGTGCGACCGGTCCTGCAACAGTAATCAAGGCAATTGGTGCTGCTAAAGTCATTGCAGCAAATATTGATGAATATTTAGGATATCATCATATTATCTCCAGTGAGGTGGAAGTACCAAAGCCTAATATGGAAGACCGGTCACCGTGCGGCCGTGTCAATATGACAGAGAGGGAAGCATGTGAAAGGATATGTGATTTCGAGGGTGTAGAATTGCCAATGACAGAGGCTGAATGCAGACAGGAAGCATCAAGATGCCTGCGCTGTGATCATTTTGGCTATGGAATACTGAAAGGAGGACGCAAAACTTTATGGTAAGACTTACAATTGACCAAAGACAAATAGAGGTTCCGGAAGGAAGTACCATTATGGATGCAGCTAATCTTGCAGGAATTCCTATTCCAAAGCTCTGCTTCTTAAAGGATATTAATGAAATTGGGGCATGCCGTGTCTGTGTTGTAGAGATAGAAGGTAAGGAGAAGCTGGTAACTTCCTGTAATAATCAGGTAGAAGAAGGAATGGTAATCTATACTAACAGTCCCAAGGTTCGCAGAAACCGTAAAAAAACGGTAGAGATGATACTGTCCCAGCATAACAGTAACTGCGTAACCTGTGCAAGAAACAGAAACTGCTCTTTGCAGACCATTACCAGAGATTTAAATATTCTGGATGTGCCTTATGAGAAGGAGCTTCATCCATTGCCATGGAATAAGAACTTCCCATTGATTCGCGATGCAGATAAATGTATTAAATGCATGCGTTGTATCCAGGTTTGTGATAAAATACAAGGTGTTAAGGTATGGGATGTAGAGGGAACCGGTTCCAGAACAGGTGTCTATGTAACAGGAAACAGAACAATTGAAGAATCTGACTGTACCTTATGTGGTCAATGTATTACACACTGTCCGGTTGGTGCATTACGTGAGCGTGATGATACGGAAAAGGCATGGTGGGCAATCGAGAATAAGAAAAAGGTCACGGTTGTTCAGGTAGCACCGGCAGTGCGTGCAGCATGGGGAGAAACCTTTGGTTTGAACCGTGAGGAAGCGACAATGGGTAAGATAGTCGATGCACTCAAGAGAATGGGCTTTGACTATGTGTTTGATACGGTATTTTCAGCCGATCTTACGATCATGGAGGAAGGCAATGAATTCGTGGAACGCTTTAAGAAGGGCGATACGAAGCAGATGCCAATGTTTACCTCTTGCTGTCCCGGGTGGATTCGCTATGTGAAATCACAATATCAGCATCTGGTATCAAGGCTTTCCAGTGCAAAATCACCACAGCAGATGTTTGGTGCAGTCATGAAGACTTATTTTGCTAAGAAGATCGGAGTAGCACCGGAGGATATGGTTACAGTATCGATTATGCCTTGTGTTGCCAAGAAGGGCGAAAGAAACATGGAGCTTTTCTACGAGGAGTATGCAGGACATGATGTAGATGTTGTATTAACAACAAGAGAATTGAATCGTATGATTCGTATGGCGCATATCGATCCTAAGACGCTTCAGGATAAGCCATGTGATGATCCGATGGCAGATGGAACAGGAGCCGGTGTCATTTTCGGTACAGCAGGTGGTGTTATGGAAGCGGCACTACGTTCAGCTTATTATTTGATTACAGGTACAAATCCGGATGTAAATGCATTCCAGGAAGTAAGAAGTACCAGAGAACAGAGAAAATGGAAGGAAGCAGAATTCCATATAGGTGATATTGTAATTAAGACGGCTGTTGTAAATGGACTTGGAAATACAAGAGAGCTGATTGAGGCATTAGAGTCAGGCGAGGTTCATTATGACTTTGTAGAGGTCATGGCATGTCCCGGAGGCTGTGTAGGTGGTGGTGGACAACCAATCAAGGACGGCTGTGAGCTTGCTACAACTAGAAGTAAGAATCTGCGTAAACTGGATGAGAACGCAGAGCTTCGATTCTCACATGAGAATGCCGCTGTTTTAAAGCTTTATGAAGAATTCCTTGAGAAACCGTTATCCCATAAAGCACATATGCTGCTGCATACAGACCATCAGGCATGGGAGATGCCAAGAAGCAAATAGTACAATTAAGGGGGAACAAGTCATGTCGGTAAAGATTTTTGCAATGACACACAAGAGGTTTGACGTGCCGGCAAATCCAATGTATGTACCGCTTCATGTGGGACATAAGCAGGCAAAGGAAGATTTCGGGTATTTAGGTGATGATACGGGAGATAACATTTCTGACTTGAACTGCTATTATGCAGAATTGTCAGGCGTGTATTGGGTTTGGAAGAATTACCATGATGCAGATTATGTAGGAATCTGCCATTACCGAAGATACCTGACAAGTGAAGAAGGCTTTGTCTTTTCGGAAAGGCAGTATGAGGAAATTCTTAGCCGATATGATATTATTACAACAAAGCAGCTCGAACTGCCGAATTCATATCATTATGGCTTTGGCGCTCACCACAGAGTAGAGACATTGGATGAGACAGGAAGAATCATTCTTGAAAAATATCCGGAATATTATGATACCTTTATCGATTTAGTGCATAAGAATAAGACTTATTTTGGAAATATCATGGTAGCAAAGAAGGCTTTATTTGATGAGTATGTACAATGGCTGTTCTCCATTTTTTTTGAACTGCAGAAGAGAATTGACCTGACCTTTGAGGATGACTATCACAAGAGGGTGTTTGGTTTTATTTCGGAGTTCCTGCTTTATGTATGGGTAACTGTACGTAAGCTGAAGGCGTATGAATGTCGTGTAGCCATCATTGGTGAGAAGATGGAAACAAGAGAGATTAAGGATAAAATGGCAGAGTATTTTGCTGCAAAAGATGTTTCAGGAGCAAAGGAATACTTTGCACGTTGCCTGAAAATAAGACCGGATGTATTAATGGAAGCTTCCGATATTACAGGAGAGTGCAAGCTTTGCTTACAGGCAGTGTCCACAGCAAGTCTTGAGCTTGAAAAGAATGGAGTGTGTTTTCTGGATATACGTAAGGAGTATCAGGAGATTATAAGCTTTTTCAGACAGTTGAATGGAATTGTGCAAAAGGTGATTCGTGGAGATATTCAGAGCATAGCTCAGGACAAGGTGTGGCTGAAGCAGGAAAGAGTAAGTGATATTGCACTGCTTGCAGCAATACGAATCTATGCGACAAATGAGGAAGAAAGTACTCAGGCTGCTACTCTTTTGGATATTTGTACAGAATAGTTTTGGAATTCCTATACAAAATACTATAAAATTGTGATAAAATAGTACAAAACACAGTTTTGTACTATTTTTTTGTATGATTCTTTATGACAAGGATCACAGAAAGGTAAGGTTAAACATTGGAAAACATATTTGGTTTGATAGATTTGCTTGGAATGGCAATATGTTTTATCTGCTGTATTGTTGTTATACAAGAGGAAGCTTCCACGAACCAGAAAAACCTCATGATGGCCTATATTTGTGGATTTCTTTCTACAGTAGCAAATGCATTGGAATTCTATGCCCATAGTGAGGATGGGGCAATAACGGCTGTAAAGGTTGGTTATGTCGGAAAATGCTTTATCATGATATATATTCTGCTTTTTATAGCGGGATTTAGTAGAATTAAGATATCAAAGAACTTAATCAATATCTTTTCCATATTAAATGTCTTTATTATTGGTTCGGTTATGACTTGTAGCAGAAATTCATTGTTTTATAGTTCGATCGGGCATAAAGTATTGGAAAATGGCAGAATCGTACTTATTTTAGGGAAAGGCATTCTGTATTATGTCTGGATGATAGAATTTCTGTTTTGTGTGATTTTCTATGGGAGCATTGTAATTTATGAATTACATAGGACACCGAAGACATTAAAGAAAGTAAGACTTCGCCTTCAGCTTCTGATTTGGGCGGCTCTTGCCCCCATGATTATGTCAGTAATATTTATATTCAGTAACTTATTACAGAATTTTGACCCTACTACTTTTGTTATTGCCTGTGCAGAAGTTTTGATTCTGGTAGATGTAAAAATGTATGGTCTGCTGGATACTATGCAGCTTGCACGGGAACGAGTCCTCGAGGATACAAAGGATGGTCTGATTGTAGTCGACAGCAAGAAAAGAGAGGTCATATATAGTAATCCGGTTGCAAAGAGCCTGCTGCCGGAATTGGAAAGTGAAAGACCGCAAAAGGCAATTGAGCGTATCTTTATGACAAAGGAAAATGTATTTGAACAGGATGGGCGCCACTATGAGATCCGCATTTCTGATGTCAAAGGAGACGGGGAAAGAAATGAAATACAGGGTTATCTTGCATGGATCTTTGATATGACCTTTATTAATCAGTATACAAATGAAATGATTCGGCTTAAGGAAGCTTCAGAAGAGGCAAATCGGGCAAAGACAAATTTTCTTGCACATATGTCACATGAAATAAGAACGCCGATGAATGCCATTGTAGGATTCTCAGAGCTGGCACTTAGAAATCAGGATACACAGCTGGTTCGGGGATATCTTAACAATATCAAAACAGCGTCACATACGCTTCTCCATCTGATCAATGAAATTCTTGATATTACAAAGATTGAATCAGGCAAGATGGAGCTTGTAAATGTGAATTATCGTTTCCAGACCATGATGGAAGAACTTCGCTCTATGATGGGAGCGCAGGCAGGAAAAGCCGGTCTTGTCTTGCGAATGGACATTGATAATCAGATTCCGGGATGTTTATTTGGGGATAAGGTAAAGCTTCAGGAGGTTTTGACGAATCTGCTGAACAACAGTATAAAATATACAGAGAAAGGCAGTATAACACTGCACATTAAGCTGAAGGAAAGAACCCGGAAACATGTGATGCTTCACATAGAAGTAGAAGATACGGGAATTGGCATTGAAGAGAAAAACTATTCCAAGGTGTTTGGCAAGTTCGAACAGTTTGATAAAAAACATAATTACCAGATAGAAGGAAGCGGACTTGGACTCTCTATTGTGAAAAGCTTTGTGGAAATGATGGATGGTAATATTACCTTTGAAAGTGAATATGGAAAAGGAACTAAATTCATTATTGACCTTTGGCAAGGAATTGGCACAGAAGAAGAGGCGCAGAAGGAAACAAGGAAGTTGGACGATGTTGTCATTAACAAAGGACGAGTACTGATTGTGGATGATAATGAGCTTAATTGTGAGGTCGCGCAGGGAATCCTGAACTGTCTTGGTATCGAAGCAGATATCATTCAGTCAGGAAGAAATTGCGTATTATTATTACAGGCAGGAAAAGCATATGATATGATATTCATGGATCATATGATGCCGGAAATGGATGGTGTGGAAACATTACATGCGATACGCCATATGGGTGGAATCTTTGAAAGACTTCCCATCGTTTTGCTTACGGCAAATGCAGTAAGTGGGGTAAGAGAAGAGATGCTGGCAGAAGGCTTTGATGACTTTCTATCAAAACCGATTGATATTGAAGAAATGCGACAGGTTCTGATTAAGTATCTTGGAGTTAGAGAAGAATAAAATGAACGGCTGGTTATGCCGTTCATTTTCGTAATCATATTTTTCACAGAAGCGTGCCGCAAATGCGGGATCTTCATAAACATAAAATCAAATGGAGGAAACGGAAATGAAGGTTACAATTGGGGAAAAAGCAGTATTAGAAAAGCTGCCAATCAGTGGAAGGAAGTATTACTGAAAATGCGTGCTGGTGGACCTTCAGATAAAGCGGAAGGCATTGCACATATGAAGGCTTTGAAATCACTTGCACTGGAGCTTGGCTTTGAAGTGCCTTATTATACGACTACCGGATGGGGTGGAGCGATTGTGCTTGATGGTGAGACCATTCCTGTTCTTGGTGGATATGTAGATGCGCCATGGGCAGGACATGTGGATGAAATGCCTGCATGTGAGAACTTTCTGTTCATGCCTTTTCGTGAGGACGAGAATATTGGAGCAGACCTCAAGATTGAAAAGGAAGAAGAAATAACCTTTTCCAAAGCAAAAAATCCATATCTGACAGCAGAGCTTGGTGGAGGTTTGCAGGTAACGGCGCATAGAAGAACATATCCTTTTGCAAGAGATATAGAAGCACAATCAGTCTGTATGCTTGGGGCAGGAGCAAACCTGTTAGGTTATTATATGTATCATGGTGGATATAATCCTGATGGAAAATACAGCAATCTGCAGGAAGCAAGAGTAACAGGATATTTTAATGATTTACCTGTGAAAAGCTATGACTTTCAGACTTGCATTCGTGAGTCCGGTAAATTGAATGAAAGCTATCATAGACTAAAAAGATTACATTTGATGATTCATGCATTCTCAGAGACGTTAGCACAGGCACAGGCGTACTTCCCGGATATACAACCTGAAAATGCAGAGGATATGACGACACCCCGTATCAGCGTGAGATACTGCCATGAAACTCAGGAAGGCTTTCTGTTTATAAATAATCATCAGCGTTTACGCAGGATGGAGCCAATCAAGGATTTGCAGGTGGAGATTTACGGAATAGGAAAGGAGCCTCTTATCCTGGAGCATATCTGTTGTGATTCCGGTGAGTGTGCAGTGATTCCTTTTGGACTGCAGATGGGAAAGTGCAGATTGTTAAGAACGAATGTCTCCTTGCTTACGAAAATAGGAGAACGCTATTTCTTTTATGAAAATGGTGGAAATCCCTATTTTGATTATGAAGGAGAAGCCTATGACAATATAGTGATTCTTTCAAAAGAGGAGGCAGAGTATGTTTATCAGTTTGGTGACAGATTATACATCACAAAAAAGCCGCTTTTTGAGCAGGATGGCATACTTTATATGCTGACAAATGTGTCAGTCTCCTATACGGAATATAGCGGGGAAGAAAAGCAAAAGATGATTGATGTGACAAATCAGGTTCATGCAGAAGACAGAAGCCTTGGTGCAGATGAGCATTGCGAGGTGTATCATATTAGTCTTTCTATGCAAAAGGATGAAGAGGATAAGCTTCATGAGATATATCTGCATATGGATTATGCAGGTGATAAGGCAGAGCTTTATGATGGAGACAGGATTCTGACAGATTGGTTCTCGAATGGTGAGGAATGGATAGTTGCCTTAAAACGATATGGCTATCCACGTGAACTGAGTCTGGTAGTGTATCCCTATAAAGAGGGTGTCTATTATGATTTGCCGCCTAAGAAGGGATGTGAATTGCTTTCAGCAAGTGTGGAGCAGGAGCAAAAGACTCAGGTTTAGTCTGATTTTTACAAATTTTCTCTCTAATAACTTATGTATTCATTTTGATGTGTTTATGCTACAGTATGGAAAAGAATTGCTCTTACATGGAACAAGGAGGATTGTACATGAAACAGATAGCATATGAATACAGGAATCTCCCGATTCCCGGTGGTGGATACGTAACGGGATTACTCTATCATAAGAAGAAAAAGAATCTTCTTTATGCGAGAACGGATATTGGCGGTACCTATCGGTTTGATGCAGAGAAGCAAAGATGGATTAGCCTCATTCCACATGTAACGATGGAGGATTTGAGTGAGAGCTTTCCGATATCTTTTGCTTTGGATGATGATAAACCTGAAATGCTTTACATTGCCTGTGGTGTTAATGCTGAAAAGTCGGGTGTGCTTGCTATTTCAGAGGACTATGGAGAAAGCTTTCGTTATGAAAGAATACCAGTCATGATACATGGAAATCTGAATGGGCGTGGAACAGGAGAGCGGCTTCTTGTAGATAAGGATGATGCAGATACCTTATATTTTGCCAGTCAGAAGGAGGGACTCTGGATTAGCCGAAATGTCGGAAAGGATTGGAGAAAGCTGACTGCACTGCCGGAAGATTATCTTACCTTTGTATCGCAGGTAAGGAATGCATTGCTTGTCGGAACCGCAGGTGTTACGACAAAGGATGAGAAAAACAACATGCGTGGTCACAGTCTTTATGTTTCCTATGATAATGGTGAAAGTTTTGAAAAGCTGACACAGCCTGAGAGTAGAAAAATAGAGGGCTGTCGCTTCGATGGACTGGTAGCGCAACACTGGTGCATGGATGAATGCTATCTTTACATAACCTTTGCTTCTACCGGTAAACGCTCTTATGTGATAGAAAATGGTTATAGCTGTGATTCCGGTGATACGATTGACGGTAGGATTGCCCGTTATGAATTTGATGCAGATGGTAAAATCAGTGTATTCTGTGAGATTACGCCGGCAAGTGCAAAACCTGTAACGGGCATTGGTCAGGAAGCAATTTCCAAGGGCGAGGTATTGGAATATGGATTTTCGGGAATCTCTGTTTCAGAACAGACCCCGGGATTACTGGTTACTTCTACCATTGTCAAGGACGATGGAGACAGCGTTTTTCTTTCAAAAGACTATGGCGCAAGCTGGCAGCAGATTTTATATGATCTGGAAGATGGAGAGATTCGTTTTCGCGCGCCATATATGCGACCGGAATGTAATGGAGGACACTCTCTGATTCATTGGCTCAGTGATATAAAAATCAATCCATTTGATGATAATGAAGCATGGTTCAACACAGGAACAGGAGTATTTCGTACAAGAAACCTAAAGGACAAGGATTGCTTCTTCACCGATTGGAATGACGGTTTGGAAGAAACAGTCCATTTAAATGTCTACAGCATGCCAAAGGGCGAGATACAGGTCATTGATGTTCTTGGTGATCTGGGTGGCTTTGCCTTTGCAGAGCTTGACAAACCCTGTGATAATTCCTTTGCAGACAAGGAGGGAAATCGCTATATTACCTGTATCAATGCAGATTTTTCCGATGAGCATCCTGAATGGTTGATTGTAACGCCACGCGGCAATTGGACAGGTAAGACAAAGGGTGGACTCATTCTTTCTAAAGACCAGGGCAGAACCTTTGAACGATTGCCGATGCCATTTGGCTTAACAAAGGATTTAGATGAAGCATTGCACTTTATTGAGTGTCCAAATGTCAATTCCGGCTGGGTAGCAATGTCACCGGATGGCAGGAATATCGTATGGTCAGTAGCAGATGGAATCGAACTGCCTGTTACAAGGCTGATTATGAGCAATGATGGTGGAAGGAAGTTCCAATGCTGTAAGGTGTATGAGGCTTCCGGTGAGCTAAAGCTTACAGGAAAGCTCAAGGTCTATGCTGACAGAGTGGACAGTCGTTTATTTTATGGCTTCGGGGAACATTCTGATTTCTATATCAGCAAGGATGGAGGCTACAGCTATCATGAATATACATTACCGGAGGAATTTCCAAAGGTGAATTTCGGACTGATTGATTGCGCGAACAAGACAGAGGTTCGTGGTGAAACGGGGAAAAAGGGAGTCTTTTATCTGGTAGTTGGCGAAGGTGGTCTTTGGAAACTTAAATATAACGAAGAAACAGACGGAGTCAGTCTTAAGAAGCTGTCAAAGGATGGAGATGTAGTATTCCGCGTGGGGCTTGGACTTGGTTCGCCAAACGGTGATTATTATAAGGATAAGAAAGCCATTTACTGCAATGCAGTTATGGATGGTGTATATGGCTTTTACCGCACGCTTGATGAAGGGAAGAGTTTTGAACGAATCAATACGGACAGACAAATGTTTGGGGATATAAACAGCATTGACGGTGATTGTCGTGTTTTTGGAAGGTTCTATCTGGCAACCGGTTCAAATGGCGTAAAATATGGAGAAGAAGTACATTAGCAAATCTGTGGGAAGGTAGGAAACGAGATATGCGTATTTATCAAGAGGAAGACAAATTAATGATTGCAGAAGGAAAGGCAAAGGTGGTTATAGAACCGTGGGGAGCAAATTCGCTTCGTGTCAGAATGACAGCAGAACCGAAAATGGATGAAAATGACTGGGCCTTGACAGAAAAAATGGATAAAGTTCCGGTAGAGATTTCCTTTGAAACGATAGATGTTACCGATCCCTGGTACAAGGGAGAAGAATATGCAAAATATCATCAGACAGGAACACAGGCAAAGCTTGTAAACGGTAAGATCACAGCAAAGGTTTCCCATGAGGCTGGATATCCTTCTACAACCAGAAGGGAGAGCTTCTAACAGAGGATATGGTTTCCTTTGGAATAATCCTGCAATCGGTACGGCCACCTTTGGTACGAATAAGACAGAATGGTATGCGAAGAGTACAAAGAAGCTTGATTATTTCATTACTGCCGGTGATACACCTGCCGAAATCGAGGCGCAGTATTCTCTTGCAACAGGAAGAACACCGATGATGCCGGAATATGGTCTTGGTTATTGGCAGTGTAAGCTCCGTTACCGTACGCAGGATGAACTTCTTGCTGTTGCCAGAGAGCATAAGAAGCGTGGACTTCCAATGGATGTGATCGTAGTAGATTTCTTCCATTGGACGATGCAGGGTGACTTCAAGTTTGAGCCGCTTGACTGGCCTGATCCGGAAGGCATGGTAAAGGAATTGAAGGAGCTTGGTATTGAAACCGTAGTATCTGTGTGGCCTACCATTGATGAGAGAAGTGAGAACTTTGGCGAAATGAATGATAAGGGCTATCTTGTCAATGCCGATAGGGGCAATTCCAACCATATGACATGGATGGGGAATACCATTTTCTATGATGCAACACATCCGGGAGCACAGAAGTTCGTATGGGAGAAATGCAAGGAGAATTATTACAAGAAGGGCATTCGCTGTTTCTGGCTGGATGAGGCAGAACCGGAATATGGTCCTTATGACTTTGATAATTACCGCTATTATGCAGGACCGGCAATGCAATGCACCAACACCTATCCTGTTGGCTATGCAAAGGGCTTTTATGAGGGTCTGAAAGCAGAGGGTGAGACAGAGATTATGAGTCTTGTTCGCTGCGCATGGGCAGGAAGCCAGAAGTATGGAGTACTGACATGGTCAGGTGATATTTATTCCTCTTTCCGCTCCATGCGAGAGCAGCTTCAGGCAGGTTTAAATGTGGGAATGGCAGGTATTCCGTGGTGGACTTCGGATATTGGAGGCTTTTTGGGTGGAAATATCAAGGATCCCGATTTCCAGGAGCTGTTGGTACGGTGGTTTGCATGGGGTGCATTCTGCCCGGTATTCCGTATGCATGGAGAACGTTCTCCTTGGTATGAAAGAGAACAGGAATTCAGAAATGGAGTGCGTCAGCTTACAAGTGGTCAGGATAATGAGGTATGGAGCTTTGGCGAAGAAAATTATGAAATCCTAACGAAATATCTCTTTATCAGGGAAAGGCTTCGTCCTTATATCAGAGAATGTATGAAGACAGCCAGTGAAACAGGGGCACCGGTCATGCGTCCGCTGTTCTTTGATTTCCCGGAAGATAAGGAAAGCTGGGAGATTGAGGATTCTTATATGTTTGGATCTGATTTGCTCGTATCTCCGGTTATGGAAGCAGGAGCAACGACAAGAACCATTTATCTTCCAAAAGGTGCATCGTGGACAGATGCTTATACCAAAAAGGTATATGAGGGCGGACAGACGGTTACCGTTCCTGCACCAATTGATATTATTCCGGTTATGATCAAAGATGGGAAAGAATACCCGATTTATGAGTAAGAACCTCACAATTCTTGACTTTAGCATAATAAAGTAATACTATCAGAGTGAAAAAGAGTCAAGGAGGAATGGATATGCAAAAATCTGTTTCTATGTAATCGTCAGAAAACAAACTATTATCTGCTGATGATGCCGGGAGATAAACCATTCAAGACAAAGGAGCTGTCACCCCTGTATCAATACCTCCAGTTTGAAGATAAAGGAAAGCGATGTTTGGGAGAAATTTCTTCCGGCAGTACATCATGAGATGATTACCGTACATCTGACCGGAGAAGCCTAAACACTAAGATTCGAATCTTTAGTGATCCGTACCAATCTAAAAAGAATAAATAAAGAATATAAAATTATTCTAAAAAAATATTAAATATTCTAAGAAAACAGACAAATTTGCAAATTTGTCTGTTTTTTGATGTAATTCATTATGCCATAATATATAATAGAAGTGATAAAAATACAAAGGAGAGAACAAAGTGAGCAAAGAAAATAAAGGAATGGGTGAAGAGAGCAATTTTATGATAAAGGTTGCAACCTTTATTGTAGACAGAAGAAATTTGTTTTTTCTGTTATTTGGAATTGTCATTATTTTCTCTGTGATATCAATGAACTGGGTAGAGGTAGAGAATTCACTTCCTGCCTATCTTCCTGACAGCTCTGAAACAAGCCAGGGCTTGGATTTGATGGAGGAGCAGTTTATTACCTATGGCTCTGCAAAGGTCATGGCAACGAATATCACGTATGAGGAAGCAGAAAGAATAGCAGATGACATACGAAATATGCCGGAAGTCTCCATGTTGAATTTTGAAAATTCCAAGGACTATTATAATAACTTTTCGGCGCTTTATGATATAACCTTTCGGTATGAAGAAAAGGATGACAGAGCATTAGAGGCATTGGACAGCATTAAGGAAATGCTTTCTGATTATGATATTTATGTGTCGACAAGCATGGGTGATGCGAGTGCAGAGCAAATTGCCAGTGAGATGAATACGGTAAGTGTTCTGGTAGCGATTATCGTTGTGACAGTACTTATTTTCACCTCACAGACTTATGCAGAGGTTCCGGTACTTTTATTGACATTTATTGCAGCAGCACTGATCTCAAATGGAACAAATTACTTATTAGGAAAAATTTCATTTGTATCAAATTCGGTAACGGTGGTATTGCAGCTTGCCTTATCCATTGACTACGCAGTTATCTTTTGTAATCGATATAAAGAGGAGCATGAGAATCTTCCGATTAGGGAAGCGGATATTATTGCATTGAGTAAGGCAATTCCTGAGATTACTTCCAGCTCTCTTACGACTATAGGTGGTCTGATTGCCATGATGTTCATGCAGTTTGGTATTGGTAAGGATATGGCAATCTGTTTGATTAAGGCAATTTTATTGAGCTTACTTGCCGTATTTCTTTTGATGCCGGGACTGATCATGGTTTTTGGTAATCTGATGGATAAGACAAAGCATAAGAATTTTGTACCTAAGATTCCTTTTGTAGGAAAGTTTGCTTATGCGACAAAATATATTATGCCACCATTGTTTGTTGTATTAGTTATTGTGGCTTACACGATTCAGGCAAAATGTCCTTTTGTATATGGTTATACCATGATAGAGACTCCTGTGCAAAATGAGACACAGCTTGCAGATGAGTTGATTGTTGAGAGCTTTGGAGAAACCAATTTTGTAGCTTTAGTGGTTCCGGCTGGTGACTATGAGAAGGAGAGAAGGCTCTTAAATGAGCTTGAAACCTATGATGAAATCGATTATACCATGGGATTATCCAATACGGAGGCTATGGATGGCTATATGCTGACTGATAAGCTGACGGCAAGAGAATTCTCGGAACTGTTAGAACTGGATTATGAGGTTTCAGAGTTGCTTTATATGGCATATGCAGTAGACGATGAGAACTATGCGAAAATTATTAATGGATTGTCTACCTACAGTGTACCATTGATTGATATGTTTATGTTCCTGTATGATGAGGTGCAGGAGGGGTATGTGACACTGGATGATGAGCTTAATGATACACTGGAGGAAGCTCATGATGCAATGCAGTTAGCACTTGACCAGCTCCAGGGACCGGATTACAGCAGAATGATGATTTACTTAAATCTTCCGGAAGAGGGAGAGGAAACCTTTGCTTTTCTTGATAAGATGCATGAAATCGCAGCAAAGTATTATGATGGAACGATACTGGTAGTTGGAGAATCTACCAGTCAGTATGATTTGAAGAAGACGTTTGATGTAGACAATACTGTTGTTTCGGTAGTTTCTATTCTTGCTGTTTTGGCAGTATTATTATTTACCTTTATGTCAGCGGGAATGCCTGTTTTACTGATCGTTGTTATTCAGGGAGCTATCTGGATTAATTTTGCGTTTCCGGCAATACAGAAGAATAATCTGTTTTTCATGAGCTATCTGATTGTAAGTTCAATCCAGATGGGTGCAAATATCGACTATGCTATCGTTATTTCAGGGCGATATATGGAACTGAAGGATAAGATGTCAAGAAAGGATGCTATTATTGAAACAATGAATTTTGCATTCCCGACCATTGTTACTTCCGGTTCCATGCTTGCACTTGCAGGTATTTTAATCGGACAGCTTTCTTCTGATGGTGCAATTTGCGGTATTGGACAGTGTCTTGGTCGTGGAACCATTATTTCTATTATTATTGTAATGTTTATCCTTCCACAGATTCTTCTGCTTGGAGAGAAGATTATTGAGAAGACATCCTTTAAGGTCTCTGTACCAATAAAGCTGGAGAAGACATCAGGACTTGTCAGGGTAGACGGTTATGTACAGGGACAGATTAATGGACTTGTAACCGGTGAGATTCATGCGGTTGTGAAAGGTGATGTAAATGCACTGATTAAGATAGGTAAGATTGAGCAGATGGAAGAGGAATTGCTGGAAGATAAGGAAATGACAGAGGAGGTGAATACCGGTGAAGAAGAGAATGATAGTGAGAAATAAGATACTAAGTTTTGCACTGGTATTGACGTTGATGAGTAGTCTGCTGCCTATGGGAATTACTTTTGCAAAAGAGGAACCTAAAACACAGGTGGAAGAAACACAGCAAACAGAGTATGAGAAAATAGAAATAGATTCGGTTGAAGAACTGATTCAATTAGCTAAGAATTGTTATGTAGATGCCTGGTCCACCAATAAGTATGTAACTCTTACACAGGATATTAATGTTAGTGGTTCAGAGTTTAAGAATATTTCTGTATTCAATGGTATATTTGATGGAAACGGACATACCATTTCAGGCTTTCAATATGATGGAGAAGGATATGTTGCCGGATTATTTCGGTATGTTGGTGAAACAGGAACCATAGCCAACCTGACACTTAAGGGAAGTGTTACATCAGAGGACGAGAAGCAGAGAATTGGTGGTATTTGCGGTGTAAATAAAGGAGTAATCCGTAATAGTACCTTTCAGGGAAGTGTAAACGGTAAGAATGAAACAGGTGGAATTGCCGGTATTAATGAAGCAACCGGAATGATTCATAAGTGTACTGTGAAGGGAAGAATCATCGGATATTATTATACAGGTGGAATTGCCGGAAAAAACTATGGTGTGATTGACAACTGTACGAACTATTCCAATATTAATGATAGTGGAAAGTGGGTAGAGGAAGATGATGAAATCAGTACAGAGTTAATTATGGATATTGCAGATAATTCCAAAGACGTAAAGCTTCAAAGCGGAGTCGATACGGGTGGAATTGCAGGTTTTTCCAGAGGAACTGTTACGCGTTGTACCAATAGTGGTATCATTGGCTACGAACACACCGGATATAATATTGGAGGTATTGTTGGAAGACAGTCCGGTGTTGTATCACAATGCACCAATCTTGGAACGGTATATGGAAGAAAGGACATTGGTGGCATTGTTGGCCAGATGGAGCCATACATAGAGTATCAGGAAGCAGATTCAGTGCGAAAGGAAATTGATACGCTTCATGACATGATTGAGAAGACACTTGATGATATGACAGAAGGTAAGGATGTCATTAAGAATGATGTCGATGTACTTCAGGCATATTCAGATAATGCAATTGGCGTCAGTGAGTATGTATCAGATTCTCTTTCAGAATATATGGATAAGAACACAGACCAGATCAATTCTTTAGCAGGAAGGATAGACCATGTGACGGAATTACTGCCTGGTGTTATGAATAATGCAGACGCAGCAGGAAATTCCATGTCAGATTTTAACAATACACTGAAGAAACTGAATGAGGATTTGAATGTTTCAGGAAAGTTGTCAGGAAACCAGTACCAGGAAACAGACTATAAGCGTCTTTCTCTTGCTTCTAGTATAGGAGGAACCTTACAGGCTGATAATATGAATCCGGCGGAAGGTGATTCGGTAACCATTACGGTAAAGGCAGATAATGGATATGAAATAAAGAGTCTCACTGTTACAGATGCAAATGGGAAAAAAATAGCCATTTCCCAAACAGCCTCCAATCAATATTCCTTTACCATGCCAAAGGAAAATATATTAGTTGCAGCTGAATATACTTATGTTGGTGCCTTTATTGCAAAATCCAATGAAGGAGGAAACATAACAGTCACGAATAAAAATGATGGTACCATAGAAATAGAAGCAAGAGCTTATAGTGGCTATGAGTTGGGAAACAGCCACACTGTTTCCATAGGAGGAAGTAATACGGTTACTTTGATACCGGATGGAAGTGATAGCAGTGTTTATAAAGCGATTGTAAACAAAAGTGGATATCAGCCAAGTACAGAACCTGTTTTGGTGGAAGGAAGCTTTCAGAAGAAAGCAAATGCATATAAGATAACAACAGTATCATCAACAGGAGGAAGTATTCAGACAGAAAGCTCTTACGCTGCTGTTGGCGATAAGGTTACTGTTCGTGTCAGGACAAGTTCTTATAAATATTCAGTGGATTCCATTCAGGCAGTAGGAAATAGCGGATCTGTAATGCTTACGGAATCCAGTACTACACCTGGAGAATATTACTTTACTATGACAGCCGGTGATAAGGAGGTTCAGGTTGTATTCAAGTATACACCGGAGACAGATGATGCTATTTATGGTGTATCTAACGTGGGAGGTAATGTAGCAGCCACAAGAAGCACTTCGGTAGGAAACGCGTATGAAATCCTTTTATCACCATCCTCCGGTTACGAGGTTGATAGTGGAATCAGTTTTGTTGCTACCGGGGCAAATGGAAATACAAAAAATGTAAATAGAAGTGACATGGAGGCAGTTGGTGATAATAGTTATCGCTATGTATTAAATGGTGATAATATGACAACACCGATAAAAATAACAGGAAGCTTCCAAAAAAAGACAGGAAGTTATGATATCAGCAGTGTAGGTGGTACAGGTGGTACCGTAACTACACAAAGCTCTCAAGCTGCTGCAGGAGAGAAGATAGAAGTGATTACCGTTTCAAAAAGTGGCTATCGTTTAAAGGAATTAAGAGTAAGTGATCGTAATGGAAATCCGATTTCATATCAGACTTCGAATAAGCATTATAGCTTTGTAATGCCGGATGATGATGTGGAGATTACAGCAATCTTTGAACCAATCCTTCTTGTTATGCAATCCAATGTTGGTGGTAGTGCAGCGTATTCAGGAAAGGATGGAGATGGTACTAAAGTTATATTGAAAGTAACACCGGATTCCGGTTATACGGTAAGCCAGACACCGTCAGTGACGGATAAAAACGGAAATGCGATTTCACTGGCAAAAGCCGAGGCGGGAAGTTTTACGTATGAGTTCTATCTTACGAAGAATCAGGAACCGGCAAAGGCCGCGATTACCTTTTCGAAGCAAAGTCAGGAAGCCTCTGCACAGGATGCCATGGACAGGATTAATGCAAATGCAGGAACACTCAACGGTCAGTCTAACAATATATCCATGCAGATGAATCAGATTAAGGTACTGCTACAGAAAGATGATGGTTCCATAAAGTCTTATAATGAACTGACTGCTGATGAAAAGGATGAGCTTGAAAAGCTGATAGTAGATTTATCAGAAAGTATTACAGTATCAGGAACAGCAGCAACCGAAATTCTAAGTGATTTATCGCTGATTGCTACGATATATGGTCCATATATGTCAGATGCAGCAAAAGCTGCTAATAAAGATATTGCTCAGGCTACAAATAATATACAGAGTATTATAGATTATTTGAAGTATGCAGGCAACGGAGTGAGAGGTATTGTTGATTACCTGAACGCACAGGAAGACATTCAAATTGCTAAGCTTGGAGGCGATTTTGATGAGAATATGGATGCATTCCGTGAGCAGCTTCAGGGAATGTCAGATACGATTGGAAGTATTAGTGATCATGCTTCCAGTTATTCGGATGTGATTAATCAGGATCTGTCTGCAATCAATGATCAGATAAATAAAATATTTAATCTTTTTGTTGATAAGATGGAGGATTATAGTTCGACAGATAAAAGTGGCTTCTATTCTGATGTTTCCGAGGAAGAAATAGAAGCAGCTACCCAAGGAAGAGTAGATGACAGTATTAACAAAGGAGTAGTCAAGGGAGATATTGATGTAGGTGGTATCGCAGGTTCCATGGCAATTGATGAAGAGGATCCGGAGGATAATGCGGCAGGCTCAAGCGAAAAGGGATTGGGCGGAAGCTATACAACAAAGTGTATTATTAAGGGAAGCTCCAATTATGGCTTTGTAACTGCAAAGAAGAATGGTGCAGGCGGTATTGTAGGCTTTATGAATCATGGAATTGTAACAGACTGTAAAGCATACGGCTCTGTAGAAAGCACTGGTGGCGACTATGTAGGTGGTATCAGTGGTGAGTCACTCACATTAATCCGCAATTGTTATGCACTATGTACGATATCAGGTAATAAGAATGTAGGCGGTATTGCTGGTTATGGTGATACCATTTCCGATTGCTATACAATGGTTAATCTTCTTGAGGCAGAAGGACGTTTTGGTGCAATAGCCGGTCAGGTAGCAACCAAGGACGAGGATGAGAAGGAGCCACAAGAGAGTAAGGTATCCAATAATTTCTATGTTGGAGACGATATTTATGGAGTGGATAATATCAGTTTTATTGGAGAAGCAGAACCGATAACTTATGAGGAGCTTCTGACGGTAACCGGTTTACCGAATGATTTCTGGCACCTGAAGGTTACTTATAAAGTAGATGATATTTATCTTGGAACACAGGAGATAAAATACGGAGACAGCCTTGATAACTTAAATTTCCCGGAGGCACCGAAGAAAGAAGGGTATTACTGTGTATGGCCTGATGTATCAGGAGAAATTATGACAGGAAATCTTGTGATAGAAGGTGAATATAAGGAAAATGTAACAGTAGTAGAGAGTAGCAGGAGAAGCACTATACAGGCAGGTGAGGAGAGGCAAGAGAAAGCGATTGCTTATGTTGAAGGTACTTTTACAGAGGATGCAAAGCTGAATGCATACACAAGTGAGAAGATTCCATCTATGGATATTGTTGATAATCATGCATATACTGTATATGATATCTTACTTGAAAATAGTGGAAAAGCAGAGATTGAGACCTTTGCATTAAGATTATTGAATCCATTCGAAAAAGCACAAGTCTGGTTATATCAGAATGGAGAATGGCAGCAGATTCCATGCAAGGTAAGAGGACAATATGTACAGGTTGAAATGACGGGAACATCAGGAACCTTCTGTATCGTTGAGGAAAGTTCAAGTATATGGAAATATGTTGCAATGGTAGCCGGAGTCGCTGCAGGCATTATTCTGTTAAAGCTCTTGCATTCTATGATTAAAAAGCACAAAAAGAAGGGGACAAAAACGAAAAAAGAAAAGAAACAAAAAGCATAAGAAAACGGCATGTCTGAGAAAGGCATGCCGTTTTCTTAATAGATACCACGAATACCGGAATCGGTATCTAAGGTATTCATGTTGTATAGAAGCAGGACATCAGTTACTCCCGGATGCTCCTTAATAAAGGAAGATGGTCCTTCCTTATAGTATCTTGTATCAAACACATATATTTTCTTATAATGGTGTGTTAGAAATGGAACAAGAGAGTTCGCATAGCTGTCCTTAATTAATACAAGCTCGCGATCAGATTCAGCTGTTTCATTTGTAATCTCTATCAAGGTATGGAGATTGTTAAGAAATAGAGAGTACTTATCCTTTTTGTCTACATAATTAAGATTGTAGAGCGAATCTGTTACTTCCTTTGTATCAGTATAGTTAACCGTCAGGGAATCTTCAGGATTGGCATAAATAGTAATCGAGTCTCCCATGAGGCTGTAGTCATTTACCTTAGAATAAATAGTTCCATAGAATTCATTGGTAACAGTCTCTGCCTCCATATTATCCAGAGAAACAGGAGTCAAACCTTTCGCTTCACAGTATGCAAGATATCCCTGATAAGCACCTGTAGTGGTCCAGTGATGATCAGTACGATAGTATAGCTGTTCCGTATCAGAAGCGTTTAATAAGAAGCTTGTGCAGTCAATGGATGGAATCCCGGCTTTGTCATAGATAGCTTCTGCTGTGTCCATCTGATTGCGTGTAGGTGCATAGGAAGGAAGCTTATCTGCATAGATGAAGCTTGCCGTTGGTATAAGCATGAGCCTTGTATCAATACGTTCCGTGTCGATTTTCTCATAGAATTTATGGAAGGTATCGGCAATACGTTCCGTATTGACAGGAGCTTCATAGACTTCAATCAGAAAATCATCATCTGCAATGTAGACGTTATTGATTTCTCTTTTTCCAAGGGCAATTTCGGTATCTGCTTTTAAGCCCATAAAGAAATCGCGAAAAGGAAAGTGGTCAGATAGCCATGAACTTAAGTCTTCCATATATTGTCCGCTTTTGATTGCCTCCCAACCGAAAGTAGGAGCCTTTGCAAGATAGCGGTTCTCATTATCCGAGAATTCCTGCTTTGGTGACAGCAGAAAGGTGACAGACAGTGCAAAAATGCCGCCTGTAAGTAGTCCTGCTGTCAGGGTTCGAATCTTATTATTATGAGTCATTTTGTCCTCCATTTTACATTACCCACTCCGTTTGTTTAGAACCGGAAGTAGAGGAATGGGTTATAGGTGTCATTTACAAGGCATGCAGTTGTAAGCAGGAACAGGGCGATATAGCCAAACAAGGAAACAGCAGAAACTGCAAGCCTGACATGATTGCCCGAAACCATTAACCTGTCCTTAAGCCATGGATAAAACGGAAATGCCAGGATACATGCAACAAGAAGGATGACACCATAGTTTCCTAAGTACCATAAAACTTCCGTTCCAAAAAGCGGATTGCCTGCAAGACCAAACATAGAGCTTAAGTAAGACTGTAAGGCAGTCATATCATCAAAGGTAAAGATAACAAATCCAAATACGACAATCAAAATGGCATAAAAATGTTGAAAAATGCGTGGAAGCTTTGCCAATCCCTTTCCCCAGACAAATTTCTCAAGAGCAAGAAGGACACCATAATAGACACCCCAAAGAACAAAATTCCATGCAGCACCATGCCAAAGACCGGTTAAGAACCATACGACAGCCATGTTTCGAAGCTGCTTTGCTACACCTTTTCTGTTACCGCCAAGAGGAATATATACATAGTCACGAAACCACGTAGAAAGAGAAATATGCCAACGTCTCCAAAAGTCTGTAACAGAAATGGAAGAGAGAGGATAATTAAAGTTCTCATTGAAATGAAAGCCTAACATCCAGCCCATACCAATAGCCATATCGCTGTAGGCGCTAAAATCAAAATAAAGCTGCAGGGTAAAACATGCTGCACCGAGCCATGCTGCTGTGACAGAAATCTGAGAGGCTTCCCAAATACGAAGTTCCTCCCAAAGAGCGCCAATCTGGTTAGCAATCAGTACTTTTTTGAACAGACCCTGCATGAAACGAAGCAAACCATCCTCAAATTCAGAACGCTTCAATGTTCTTTTATGCAGTTGGGCATTAATATCAGCAAAACGTACAATAGGACCGGCGACAAGCTGTGGGAACATGGATACGTAGGTAAGGTAGGTAAAGTAATTATGCTCAGTTTCCACTTCACCACGATATAAATCAATGATATAACTCATCGTCTGGAAGGTAAAAAAGCTGATTCCCACCGGTAATCCAAGACCAAGTGGTGAAAAATCTGTTCCGAGCAGTCCGTTTATATTCATGATAAGAAAATCAGCGTATTTAAAGAATGCTAAAACGGAAAGATTGATGGTGACCGAACAGCATAAAAAGAAGGTTCGCTTTTTCTTTGTATTGCCATAGCGCTCCATAAGGAGTCCATTTATGAAATCAACTGCAGAGGCAAAAAACATGAGAAGAATATAAACCGGCTCTCCCCAGGCATAAAAAATAAGACTGAAAATAAGCAAAATCCCATTTTTCAAAGAAAATGGGACTGCAAAATATAAGATCATGCATAATGGTAAAAAGAAAAATAAAAATGGAATACTACTAAAAACCATGATTATCCTCCGGATGATTAAAGGTCAGCTTCGATAATTTTATTGATATCATCTGCATTTTCAGAAATAACGAGCCAGACATAATTATCCTTTGTCTTTACAGAACTTTTTTCTACAATTGCAAACTGTTCAGGAAGATAATTTTCCATCTCATTCTTTTTCTCATCAACAACTACCTGAAGACAATCACTTAAGGAACTTATATTGGAAGCATCCTTTGCTTTCATGATGATAATTGTTTCTGCAGAAGTGGCATCCTCTGACATAGAGAAGACATATTCCTCCAGGGTAGAAGCATCAATGCCATAATAGTTTGAGATAAAGTCATCATCCATAGCAACAGGTGAAGAAAGTGTAACATTTGCAGCAATCTCATCATAGATATCTGCAATTGACTTTGCTTCCTTGGATGGGTTTTCCATCTGTACTGTAGTAGTGCCTGCAGAGGTTGATTCAGCAGGTGCAGCCTGTGAGCAGCCTCCTAACAGCAAAGTACAGGACAGTATAATGGCATATTTATTTAAAGTTGTTCTTTTCACAATGATTTCTCCTTATTCTGTAGTAGTCTGGGCAGAAAAGCCGGCAGAGAGTCTGACTTCTGTTTTTTTTCCCTGCGTGGTATTCTTATTATTTGTGTCTTCAGATTCATCTGTTTGTAATTCTGTGGTAGATGTTTCCGGGCATTCCTCGGCTTCGGAAGTGCCAGCAGGATATTCGGTAGTTCCGTTAAGTTGTGCACGTGCATAATCACGAATCACAGTAGTCCATACATCATAGGCAGCTCTTGACTGATGTACAAAGCCATCGCTGCAGTATGCTGCTTTAAGGTCACCGTTTTCATCAGAAAGTGGAGTAGCCATATCCAGAAATCCCCATCCATTTTCAGAAGCCATTTCCTGTAAAAGTTCATTGAATTCACGAATTGTGTCATTTTTAAGCTTTCCCTTGCCTGCACCCTTCAGGGTATAGGTCATACTTATGATATGGATTTCAACATCAGGACTTTTTTCTTTGATTTTACTGATTAATTCCTTATATTTCTCGCATGTTCCTTCCAGACCGGAAATATTCAGATCGTTCATTCCAAAGAATAAGAATACTTTTTTCGCATTCATCATGGAAATGGATTCCCATACCTGGCGTTTTTGTCCTTTGTAGACAGGATGAACGCTTTTCGCGGTAACATCCCATAAAGCGTTATTAACAGAAAAGCTTCCTGCTGCAAGAAACTGAATATCGTTTAGAAAAGAATCCTTTTGTTTCATACAGTAATTACGAAAGCCAAGCATAATAGAGTCACCAACAAAGACTGTATCTTTAAAATAAGCATCGATTTCTTCTTCTGATATTACCGGGATGTCAGTAACTTCCTGTGTTGTTGCCGTTTCCTGCATCTCAAGGGTCATATCTGTTTGTGTTGTGGTACTGGCGGATTGCTCCAACGTGGTATTTTCTGCCGCAAATACATAGGATGTTGCGGGATTAGAGGCCACTAGTGCAAAAATCATACCAGTTGTTATCAGGTTGTTTGCTAATAATTTTTTCTTCATAATACTTCTTACTTCACTCCCCTTGTTCCCTCTTGTGGTACATGATTACATAATATGTAATTCAGTTTACATTTTAGCATTTTATCTTAACTTTTTCAACTTGATTTATAATAGAAAAATGCATATACTGAAAAAGGAAAAAATTAGATTTTTTTGGGAAAGGATATATATATGAGAGATTTTTTGATTTCTACAGATTCTACGGCAAGTTTGCCAGAGGAATATGCGAAAGAGAATCGCATAGCAATTCATCCGTTACATTATATTATAGATGGTGAAGAATATGGTATGGATCTTGGCAAAGAACTGACAGATAAGGAATTTTATAATAGTATCAGAAATGGTAAGATGCCTACAACAAGTGCGACCAATCCGGAATATATTGGTAAGCTGATGCGTAAGCAGGCAGAGGATGGCTATGATATTCTTCACATTGGCTTTTCTTCCGGGCTGAGCAGCAGTTACAGCAATGCGGCCATGTGTGCAAGAGAAATCATGGAGGAACATCCGGAATGTAAGATTATGGTAGTAGATTCCTTAAGTGCAGAGTGTGGTCAGGCACTTCTTGTTTATCATGCGGTAGAGATGAAGAAGCAGGGTAAGAGTATGGAAGAAATTGCAGCGTGGATAGAAGAAAACAAGCTGAAGGTGGTACACCATTTCACCGTAGATGATTTATTCCATCTGGTAAGAGGTGGAAGACTGGCAAAGTCTACAGCAATCATCGGAACAGCCTTGAGTATTAAGCCTGTCCTGCATGTTGATGAAGAGGGTAAACTGGCTAATATATCTAAGGCAAGAGGACGCAAAAAGGCAATCAAAGTCTTATTTGATACTATGCTGGAAAATACACAAGGATGGGATACAAAGGAGGTCTTCCTGTCTCATTCAGATGACGAAGAAGACATACAGATTCTTGCCGATATGGTAAAGGAGAAATATCCGGAAGCAGTTGTCTGGATTCTGCCGATTAGTCCGACCGTTGGTTCCCATACAGGAGTCGGAACTCTTGTAATTTCCTATTTTGGAAATCAGAGATAATTAAGATGATAAAGGGTGCCGCATTTGCGACACCTTTTGATGTTTTCTTAACAGTTTTTCGCACATTGGGAAAATGTTTGAATGGTATTCTGGACTTTTTTCTCATCGGCTGCAGGTGTCGGGTAGTAACCCTTGGCATGCATGATTTCGAACAAATCCTGCTGAATATCGTGTTCCTGTTCAAGACAGTGAAGCATTGCCTGACGAACATTTTCATGAACACACTCATTTGAGAAGGAGTTGTAATTATTAGTAGCTGCTTTGGTACTGTTTAAGGCGTCAGAAAGGATTTCCTTTTCTGAGAAATTAGTAGTTGTTCCTGTTGTCATATTCATAACCATGCCTTTCCTGTACCTGCAAACTTTGGGCCGCAGGCACAAATTTGCGTGTGAAAAATTTATTTTTCACACTTACTCCTGCTATTTTAACTGGGAATACAGGGTATTGAAATGTCCCTGATGCTTTGTGGAAATCTCCTCAAGCTTGCTCTTAACCTCCTGGTCAGTTGTTTGCTGTGCGAGCATTTTGAACTTCTTGATCAGAAGTTCTTCCTCTGACAAAAGGTCATGCAAAGAGGATAATTCTTTTTCTGATAACTGTGTCATATGATACCTCTTTCCGTGCAGCGTATATTTTTGTGTTCTGCAACAACCTATAGTTTTCCAACTTGTACATCAAATATACATAAATAACCATATGTTTCACTTGCCTCTGAATCTGATAGCATTTAATGTGGATTATACCAGGTTGCATATCATGTCAGAATATGATAAAGTTAGGACACTTCAGGTATAATATTTTACAAATGTGAAATACTTAAAATAGTAACTGCGAGGGTACTGAATAGTTACAAAAACAGATGACTCAGGAGGATATCAGGATGAAAAAGAAAATAGCAATATTGTTAATCACAGCAATGCTTACAGGAATGGTAACAGCATGTGGTGGAAATACAGATAGAAGCTCTGACGAGGTTCAGACACAGACACAGGACGCCGAGGCTATGGTTCACCTGGAAAATGCAGAAGAAGTTTCTGCATTTTTCGATGAAATGTATGCGAACATACCGACAGATCAGATTCCATCCGCAATTACAACAACGGAGCTCGATCTGCAGGATGCCGATGTTGTCAGCTACAATACAGGACTGACTGATGTAAGCCAGATTGCGGGTATTTCAATCTCAGAATCGATGATAGGTTCTGTAGCCTATTCTGTAGTGTATATCCGCACACAGGAGGGAGCTGATGTGGAACAGATCAGACAGAATCTTATGGATAATGTGAACCCGGCAAAATGGATTTGTGTTACTGCCGAAAAGCAGATTGCAGGAAGATTTGGCGATGATATTTTCTTTGTCATGGCAGCAGCAGATACTGCTGATCTTGTTTATGGTGAGGCTCTTAAGGTAGCTGAAAGCCGCAATATGACAGTTGCAGAGCCATTGGAGATGACAAATCCTATGTAAAGGAGAAAGAGCAATATGCTTTTTTCCAGTATAACGTTTTTATATTTTTTTTTACCGATTGTATTAGTAATATATGGAGCTGTATCTTATAAACAGGATACTACATGGAAGAACTTTGTTCTGTGTGTTGTATCCTGCCTGTTTTATGCATGGGGAGAACCGGTTTATGTACTTCTCATGCTTGCTCAGCTTATCATTGTTTACAGCCTTACTTATTTTATGGAGAAGAAGAGGGAATCAGGTGCAGGCAAGGCTCTTTTTGCGTTGTCTGTACTGATTCCGTTTGCTTCTCTTTTTTATTTCAAGTATATTGGATTCTTTATGAGAGAGTTGACACCCTGGCTGCCATGGAAGGCAGGCTGGCTTAAATATGCAGATAAAATAACACTTCCGATTGGCATTTCCTTCTATACTTTCCAACTTACCAGCTATTGTATTGATGTCTGGCGGGGAAGAGTGAAGTTGCAAAAAAGCTTTTTATCTCTTGCAACTTTTGTGACACTGTTTCCTCAGCTGATAGCCGGACCAATCGTCAGATATAGTGATGTAGAACAGGAGTTAGAGGAGAGAAGGACAACAAAGGAGGATCTTGCACAAGGAATTACAAGATTTGTAATCGGACTAGGGAAAAAGGTACTGATTGCCAATGTATTAGGAGAATTTGTTGCAGAGGTTATGGAACCGGAAGCACGAGGCCTTTTACTTTCCTGGGGGTATGCGGCAGCGGTTTCCTTACAGATTTATTTTGATTTTTCCGGTTATTCAGATATGGCAATCGGACTTGGAAGAATGTTTGGCTTTCATTTCCCGGAGAACTTTCGATACCCATTTATATCAGGGAGCCTTACGGAGTTCTGGAGGAGATGGCATATGACGCTTGGGGCATGGTTCCGTGACTATGTTTACATTCCGATGGGTGGAAACCGCGTAAAACCGTTTCGATGGTATATCAATTTATTAACAGTTTGGTTCCTGACAGGCTTATGGCATGGTGCAGGATGGAATTTTATTTGCTGGGGGCTTTTCTTTGGCATGTTGTTAATCCTCGAGAAAAATCTTGGTAAAAAGACTTCCATCTTCAGCCATATCTATGTCGTTATTGCCATTATCATCAGCTTTTTGATCTTCCATGCTGAGAATATGGAGATGGCATTTCGAGATATCAAGGCGCTGCTGCCAGGTGCTACGTTAGACAAGACACAGCTTGAAATAGCAGGCTATATGTTACGAAACCGGCTTGGCATTTTAATCATAGCAATCCTTGGTGCAACGCCGCTGCCGTCTTATCTTTGGAACCTTGTTTTTAGATTGTTTCAAAATGAAGTGTTAGAGGAAATGGTAAAAGCTGTTGGTATTGTTGTGATTATGATACTAAGTACTGCTTATTTAATTGATGGTTCTTTTAATCCGTTTTTGTATTTTCGATTTTAAGGAGGGCTGGCATGAAAAGAAGATGGAAACATAACATACTCATCATCTGTTTTTTTACATGCCTGATTGGTCTGATGCTTGTCTTTTTCATGAGACCTAAGGAAACAAGCTCTGTGTCAGAACGAAGAAAGCTTGCAGTAATGCCACAGTTTACCTGGAACGATATACAGGATAAGTCCTATATGGAGGATTTGGAGACTTATCTCCTTGACCATTTCCCATTCCGGGAGGAGCTTCGAAGAATGAAGGCATACTTTGCATATGATGTTCTGGGACAGTTGGAGAATAATGATATTTATGTGGTGGATGGATATGCAGGGAAGCTGGAATATCCATTAAGAGAATCTTCCGTTGAGAAGGCAGCAGAAAAGATGCAGGCATTGAAAAATGAGTATTTCCCACAGGGAGAGGTCTATTATGCAATTGTTCCGGATAAGAATTATTTTCTGGCTGGACAAAACGGTTATCCCTCCCTTGACTATGGCAGAATGAAGAACCTGATGCAGGAAAAGCTGACCGACATGACGTATATTGATATCTGGGATACGTTGACCATGGAAGATTATTACAAAACGGATACCCATTGGCGGCAGGAGCGCTTACAGCAGACAGTCGAGCGGTTAGGTGAGGAAATGGGCTTTACACAATATCTGATGTCAGATTATGAAGTACAGGAAATACCGGAATTCTATGGAGTTTATTATGGACAGTCTGCGCTTCCTCTTTCCTCAGAACCTTTATATTATCTTACGAATGATACTATTAAGACGGCAACCCAGTGGAGTCTGGAAACAGACAAAACGCAAGGCATTTATATTAGTGAAGAGGAAGCCGGTTTTGATAAGTATAACATTTATCTTTCCGGTGCGCAGGCACTGCAGGTTATTAAGAGTCCTCTTGCAAGGACACAAAAACGATTGATTATTTTCCGTGATTCCTTTACAAGCAGCCTTGCACCATTATTACTGGAGGCATATCAGGAGATTATTTTAGTGGATACCAGATATATCAGTTCAACGTTGCTTGGTGAGTATGTGGATTTTGAAGAACCGGACACACAAATATTATTTTTGTATAATACATTGTTACTAAATAACAGTAGTATGTTAAAATAGAATAAAAGATTGGTAAAGGGAGGAAAAGGAAATGTTATTTGGAGCATTAGAGGCTGGTGGAACCAAGATGGTTATGGCAATTGGAGATGAGAACGGAAGGATATTGGAACAAAGGTCAATACCTACGACAACTCCGGAAGAAACCATGCCGCAAATCATAGAATATTTTAAAGAAAGACTTACAGAGGATGGTATAAAGGCGCTTGGCGTAGGAGCCTTTGGGCCGGTGGACGTTGTAAAGGGTTCACCTACATATGGACATATCTTAAATACACCAAAGCTTGCATGGAAGGGATATGATCTGGCAGGAACCTTAGAGAAAGCATTAGGGATTCCTGTTGGCCTGGATACAGATGTAAATGGCTCCTGCCTTGGAGAGATGACATATGGATGTGCCAAGGGTCTTGATACGGTAGTGTATATTACCATTGGAACAGGAATTGGTGCAGGAATCGCTGTGAATGGAAAGCTTCTTCATGGCATGCTTCATCCGGAGGCAGGTCACATTCTGATTGCAAAAAACAGCCATGACCCCGGAAGAAGCGTATGCCCATATCATGATTCCTGCTTTGAAGGTCTGGCATCAGGCCCTTCGATTGAAGCAAGATGGGGGAAAAAGGCAGTAGAACTTGTGGATAACAAGGTTGTCTGGGAGCTTGAAAGTGATTATATTGCGAAAGGGCTGGTAAACATGATACTGACACTCAGTCCACAGAAAATCATTCTTGGTGGAGGAGTTATGCATCAGGAGCAGCTGTTCCCTATGATCAGAAGCAAAGTAACCACACTGCTCAATGACTACTATACGACGAAAGAACTCATGGATATGGAGAACTATATTGTTCCGGCAAGTCTGAAAGACGATCAGGGAATTATGGGAGCTGTCAGACTGGCACAGCTTGCATGGGAGGAAGCATAGACATAAAAGGTGGTAACAGGAAATGAAAATCAAAGAAATGGTAGAAGCGTTGCAATTAAACAGAAAGAATACAGGTATCAAACAATTGCAAACCGTGTGGGGAGAGCTCTTAGAAGAGGACAAAGTCTTACAGGAATATCCAAGACCACAGCTGGTCAGAGATAATTACACGATACTGAATGGAAAATACCGTTATGCTTTTACAAAGAGCAGTAGGATGCCCGAACAGTATGACGGAGAAATACTGGTGCCATTTTCACCGGAAACGCAGCTATCCGGCGTAGGAAGGCAGCTTCAGCCAAGAGAATTTCTATGGTATGAAAGAAGCTTTCCGTTAGAGGAGCTTCCACGGGATAAGAGACTTGTTTTACATTTTGGAGCATGTGACGAGCGATGCCGCGTTTATATCAATGGTGCACAGGTTGGCTTCCACTCCGGAGGTTACCAGGCATTTTCTTTTGATATTACAGCCTATGTAAACATTGGTGAAAATAAGCTCCAGGTGTGTGTCAGAGATCAAAGTGATACCTCATATCATGGAAGAGGGAAGCAGATGCTTAAGAATGGTGGAATGTTCTATACGGCGCAAAGCGGCATCTGGCAGACGGTGTGGTATGAATGGGTGCCTGAAATCTATGTTCAGAGGCTTCATATTACGCCACATTATGATGAAGATAATGTAGAAATTGAATTATTTACCAATGAGAAGGAAGGGGAAACGTTATTACCTTGTAAGGCTGTAATTTATGCAGATGAGCTTCCCGTTAGTGAGCTTTCTGTAAACGGAGGCCACAAGCTGATTTTGCCTGTTCCGAATAAGAGAAGCTGGTCCCCGGTATCCCCATTCTTGTACCGGATAGTGATTACGTATGGGGAAGATAGAATTCAAAGTTATTTTGGAATGCGTCATTTTTCCGTGGAAAAGGACAGAAATGGAGTTCCCAGATTATGCTTAAATCATGTACCATATTTCCAAAATGGCATTCTTGATCAGGGATACTGGCCGGAAAGCTTACTGACACCAGTCAGTGAAGAGGCCATGATTCAGGATATCCGGACAGCAAAGCGGCTTGGCTTCAATATGATACGTAAGCATTGTAAGATAGAACCGATGCGCTGGTATTATCATTGTGACAGATTGGGAATGCTGGTCTGGCAGGATATGATAAATGGCGGTGACAGTTACAATCTGGTAAAGACTACATATATTCCTACGGTGGTAAAAAGAATGCAGAAGCTCAAGGATTCTCATTATGCTTTTAATGCAAGAAGCAATCCAAAGGGAAGAAGAGAGTGGAAGAAGGAATGTCTGGAAACAATAGAACAGCTTTATAATTGCACTTGTATCTGCACCTGGGTATTGTTCAATGAAGGTTGGGGACAGTTTGATGCGCAGGAAAATACACAGATGGTGTTGGAAAAGGACAATACCAGGATCATTGATTCTCATAGTGGATGGTTTGATCAGAATGCAGGAGATCTAAGAAGTGTGCATGTGTATTTCTTTGAACTTTTCATGGAGAAGAAATGTAAGAAGCCGTTTGTCATCTCAGAGTATGGAGGTCTTGCATATGGCGTTAAGGAGCACAGCTATTCAGAAGACATATATGGTTATGCTAATTATGAGAGCATCAAAGATTTCCGTAAGGCTTATCAGCAGATGAGGCAAAAGATACAAAAGCTGCAGCGGGAAGGACTTTCAGCAGCTGTATATACACAGCTGACAGATATCGAAGAGGAAGTAAACGGTCTTCTCACCTATGATCGGAGGATTTCGAAGTTAGAGGCAACACTATAGGATAAGAGCTGAAGAAGGGGGATAACAATGAGATTAAGTGATTTATCGAAGTACAATCGAATTGTAGTGCAGTGTCATGATAATCCTGATGCAGATGCAATTGCCAGTGGTTTTGGCGTATATTGGTATCTGAAAGAAAAAGGGAAGAATGTAAGATTTGTTTATGGTGGTAGAAATTTAATTCAAAAAAGCAATCTTGTATTAATGATATCCGAGCTGAATATTCCCATAGAGTATGTGGACAGTATAGAGAAGCCGGATTTACTGGTTACGGTAGATTGTCAATATGGGGAAGGCAATGTAACACGTTTTGATGCGGAGAAAATAGCAGTGATTGATCATCATCAGGTAAGTGGTGTGTTACCTGAACTTAGCGATGTAAGAAGTAATCTTGGGGCGTGCGCAACTGTGGTGAAGGAGCTTTTGGAGGCAGAAGGCCTTGATATCAATTCTAACATAAAATTGTCAACAGCACTTTATTATGGGTTGCTCACAGATACGAATAATTTTACAGAAATCTCGCATCCTCTGGATAAAGATCTGCGTGATGATGCAGCCTTTGAAAGAAGTACCATAGTACGATTCCGCAATGCGAATCTCTCGTTAAAGGAGCTGGAAATAGCAGGATTGGCATTAATTGGTTATGACTATAATGAAAGTTATCGTTATGCAGTAGTAGAAGCAAAACCCTGTGATCCCAACATCTTAGGAATGATCAGCGATTTGGTGCTTGAGGTTGATTCTGTAGATACCTGCCTTGTGTATAGTACTCTGCCGTTTGGAGTGAAGTTGTCTGTGCGCAGCTGTATAAAGGAAGTCAAAGCAAGTGAACTGGCGGAATTTATTACAGAAGGTATTGGTTCGGGAGGTGGTCATTTGGAGAAGGCAGGAGGCTTTATTCAAAAGGAGCTCCTGAACAAAAAATACCCGGAGGTAGAAGAAATAAAGAGCTTTTTCAAACAGTGCATGAACAGCTACTTTGCTGATACGGAAATTATTTATGCAAGGGAATATGCAATTGATGTTTCCGATATGGAGCTGTATAAAAAGCAGAAAATAAAGATTGGTTATGTAAGAGGAACAGATATCTTTCCGGCAGGTTCCAAAATTGCGGTTCGTACGCTGGAGGGAGACCTTGATGTGGAAATTCAGGATGACACTTATATTATGATTGGTATTCAGGGAGAAATATATCCCAATAAGAAAGCAAAATTTGAACGCAGTTATGAATGTTCGGAGGAACCGTATATTTTTGAAGGTGAATACGAGCCGACCATAAAGGATAGTATGGAAGGAAAACACATATCCCTTGTTCCCTATGCTAATACCTGCATTTCAACCGGTGAGGTTTATATCTATGCAAAACAGTTGAATAACCGTGTTAAGGTGTTTACGGAATGGGACGACGAAAAGTATATGCTTGGAAAAGAAGGCGATTATCTGGCAGTAAGAAAAGATGATCTGCATGATATTTATATCATTGAAGAGCAGATTTTTGAGAGTACATATCAAGAAGTGAAATAGTAGAGAACGGCTCATGAAGTTTCCATGCTTCATGAGCCGCTTTTTTAGAAATATTTATACTGTTTTTAAGTCAAAGCCAAAGTATTTAACGGCATTGTTATAAGAGATTCCCTTAACGATTTCCTCTAAGGTCTCCATATCTTCAGGGAATTCACCATTCTCAACCCATCCGCCGATTAAGTTACACATAATTCTTCTGAAATACTCATGTCTTGTATAGGACAGGAAGCTTCTTGAGTCTGTAAGCATACCAACGAATCCGGATAAATTACCAAGATTAGCAAGAGAAATCATCTGATCCTGCATACCTGTCTTATGGTCATTGAACCACCATGCACTACCCTGCTGAATCTTAGCACAGGCTGTAGAATCCTGGAAACATCCAAGAATGGTTCCGATAGCCTGATTGTCATTTGGATTCAAACTGTAAATGATGGTCTTAGGAAGCTCATCTGTCTTAATCAGTGCATTTAAGAAATCTGCAAGCTGTGCGGAAGGAGCATAATTGTTAATGCAATCATATCCTGTATCCGGTCCTAACTGGTCATAGCGTAAAGTGTTGTTATCACGCTTGCAGCCATAGTGAAGCTGCATTACCCAGTTCAATCTATGATACTGTTTTCCTACAAAAAGCATAAAAGCAGTCTTGAACTGTAATTCTTCTTCTCTTGTAACAGCCTGTCCACTCTTTCTCTTAGCAAAGATTGCTTCGATTTCATCATCCGTTGCAGGCTGATACATAACATATTCTAAAGCATGGTCAGATACAGAACATCCCATGGAAGCAAAGAAATCAAGTCTGTTAACTAAGGCATCTTTTAAATCAGCAAAGGTATTAATCGTAACGCCACTCACTGCTGACAGCTTTGCAAGATAATCAAAGTAATCAGGCTTTTCGATATTCATAGCCTTATCAGGCCTCCAGGCAGGAAGAACCTGAACATCAAAGGTATTATCCTCAGCAATCTGTTTGTGATATTCCAGAGAATCGACAGGATCATCCGTTGTACAGATTAAGGTAATATTTGACTGCTTAATCAGACCACGAACGCTCATGCTGTCTTCCTTGAGCTTGGCATTACAAAGATTCCATACTTCTTCTGCAGTATTCTTATTAAGAATACCATGGTATCCGAAGTAACGCTGTAATTCAAGGTGTGTCCAATGATAAAGAGGATTACCGATAGCCTTGCCTACACATTCAGCCCACTTAAAGAACTTTTCTTTATCCGAAGCGTCACCTGTGATATATTTCTCATCAACACCGCAGGAGCGCATAAAACGCCATTTGTAATGGTCTCCGCCAAGCCATACCTGTGTAATTGTATCAAACTTACGGTCGTTTGCAATTTCAGCAGGATTGATATGACAGTGGTAGTCAAGAATTGGTGTTTTTTCAGCAAAATTGTGATAGAGATTGCTGGCAGTTTTTGTTTGAAGCAGGAAATCCTGATCCATAAAAGTTTTCATGAAGATAGCCTCCTTAATTTGTTTTATTATATTATAGGGTAGTACCTCTCTTAATTAATTCACCGGAAAAGATAACCTTTTGCGGCATTTCACGTTTATTAAGGATACCGATCAGAGTAGAAACGATGTGATGGCACAGGGTTTCAAGACGGTTATCCACACTTGTAAGCTCAGGCTCACAGCAGGTGCTGAGAATAGAGTTATTATAACCGATCACACACAAATCCTCAGGAATAGACAAGCCTGTTTTGTGTGCATACTTAATAGCGCCTATAGCAAGATTATCATCTGCTGCAATGATTGCTCTATACTTGATAGCAGGATAAAGATTGGCAAGAAAGTCAGCAATGGATGGAAGATTAGCATGGTTTCCTGGGAAATACTGCATATACTCCATACGAAGTGGAATCCCATGCTGTGTCAGCGCACTCTGATAACCCGACAGCTTCCTTAAAGCAGAATAGGATTTGGAATTGTACAGATACAGAATATCTTCAATGCCGCTTTCTATCATATAAGAAGTTGCCTGCATGGTTGACTTAAAGTCATCACAAAGACTGCAGTATACATTTTCGTAATCAAAATCAGCATTCAGGAGCAAAATCGGAATTTCTTTGGCAGCTTCCCGAATATAATCATTTTCCTTGTCGTCATTTGAGATAAAGTTAGAGCCGACAAGAATAACGCTGTCTACCTTCTTATTAACCAGAAGATTAAGGTATTTCTGCTTATCCTCCAGCTTATAACCTGTACAGCACAGAATACAGTTATAGTTGTTCGCACGTAATTCCTGCTCAATGTGGTATACCGCATTTGCAAGGTAAAGGTCAGAGGAATCGGCACATAAGATACCAATTGTGTTCATGGAGTTCAGACCAAGTCCTCTGGCGAATGCATTTGGCGTATAATCGCAGGCTTCAATGACCGCAAGCACCTTCTTACGTGTTTCGGCACTGACATTATCCGAACCATTTAATACACGGGAAACAGTAGCAATGGATACGCCCGCTTTTTCTGATACATCATATATTGTCATGAGTTTATCCTTTCCGACTCATGGGATTGCTACGTAAAATCAAGGAAAAAAACTACCTTGATTATCTGTGAAAAAATGCTATGTAAGCACTACCATAAATCTTTCTAAATTGTACTATGAAAGCAAATGAAAATCAAGCACCAATTATGAAACTTTTATTGACTCTTAAAGAAGATTAGAGTAGAATGAAAGAGCTTACAAAAGAATGAAAGCTCCGTTTGCAGTAAAAATGGAAAAAAGAATAAGGAAGGTAAGGATTATGGAACTTCGTACAGCAGCTTCACCAAAGGATGTAAAGAACTATACAACACAGAGATTAAGAGAAGAATTCTTGATTGATGACCTCTTTAAAAAGGGAGAGATCAAGCTTGTATACAGTCATATTGACCGTATTATTACAGGCTCTGCCGTTCCGGTAGAACCATTGAAACTGACAGCAGGTGATGAGCTCCGTGCAGAGTACTTCTGCCAGAGAAGAGAGCTTGGTGTTATCAATATCGGACCGGCTGGAATCATTACCATTGATGGTAAGAAATACGAGGTAGGGCATAAGGAAGGAATGTATATTGGAATGGGGTCAAAGGATATTACTTTTGAATCTGTTGATCCACAGAATCCGGCAAAGTTCTATCTGAACAGTGCACCGGCACATACTACATATCCTACTAAGCTGATCAAACCGGCAGGAACACCGTCTGAGGATGTTGTAATCATTAAGGATGAGAATAAAGTAGAATTAGGTTGCCTTGAGGATGCAAATCACAGAGTAATCAATAAATACATTTTACCGGGACAGGTTGAAAGCTGTCAGCTGGTAATGGGAATGACCGCTTTAAAGCCGGGTAGTGTATGGAATACTATGCCGTGTCATACACATGACAGACGTATGGAAGTTTATTTATACTTTGATATGCCGGAGGATGCATTTGTAATGCATTATATGGGTGAACCACAGGAAACCAGACATATTGTTATGAGAAATGAACAGGCGGTTATTTCACCGAGCTGGTCTATCCATTCAGGAAGCGGAAGCCGTGCATATACCTTTATCTGGGGTATGGTAGGTGAGAATCAGGACTTTGATGATATGGACGGTGTGAGAAACCAGGACATTTTATAAACAGTGTTATATGAGCAGAAAAGGTATAGTCTTTACAGGTTATGGACTATACTTTTTTTACGCATACAATATCATGAAAAAGGATATACTATATGACTAGATACAGAACACCAGGTATAGCACTAAATTTACTGAAAATAACAAAATATAGAAAAAATATTGCAACAAATACCTATTTATTTTAAAATATATATAACTATATTCTGTTTTATTCTTTATTGTAATGAGATGAAGTGTGGTTATGTGTAAAGGGGTGAATCATATGGTTTATGAGAAGAGTAAATATTATGCGCCTACTGATGAAATCAATGGATTCATGGTGAGACCGGGAAACTATATGCGGAATGGTGCAAGTACCATAGAGGGAGGGGTTAATTTTACCATACATTCTTATGGTGCGACCGGCTGCAGGCTATGTCTGTTTCGAAGAAAAGAATCAGAGCCTTTTGCAGTAATTCCTTTTCCGGAATCTTATCGAATTGGCAATACGTATTCTATGATTGTGTATGGGCTTGAACCAACTGAATTCGAGTATGCATATCAGTTTGATGGAGAATACAATCCCAAGAAGGGATTACTGTTTGATAAGGACAATTACATCCTTGATCCTTATGCCAGAGCGGTTGTCGGACAGAGTGAATGGGCAGGAAAGAAAGGCAAGGATCAGTTTTATAAAGCACGAGTGGTAGAGGATGATTATGATTGGGGAAACTTCAAGCAGCCCAATCTTGAAGTCAAGGATATGATTATCTATGAGATGCATGTTCGTGGTTTTACCATGGATAAGTCTTCCGGTGTTACCCATAGGGGAACCTTTGCAGGAATTAAGGAGAAGATACCATATTTGCTTGAACTTGGGGTAAATGCAGTAGAGCTGATGCCTATTTTCGAGTTTGATGAGATGGAGGATGTCAGAATCGTTGATGGCAAAAAGCTGTATAATTACTGGGGATATAGCCCTGTATGCTTTTTCGCACCAAATACCAGCTATACCTCTGCAGTAGAGTATAATAGAGAAGGCAGCGAACTTCGTGAACTGGTTCGAGAACTTAACAGCAATGGAATAGAAGTTATCCTGGATGTTGTATTCAACCATACAGCAGAAGGTAATGAGATGGGACCGTGCTTTTCTTTCAAGGGTATTGATAATAACATATATTATATGCTGACACCGGATGGAAAGTATTACAACTTTAGCGGCTGTGGTAATGTTATGAACTGTAACCATCCTATCGTACAGCAGTTTATTCTGGATTGCCTTCGCTATTGGGTAATATCTTACCGTGTTGATGGTTTCCGGTTTGATCTGGCATCGATTATGGGACGAAATGAGGATGGCTCTCCCATGAGTAAGCCACCTTTGCTTCAAAGTCTTGCTTTTGATCCTATATTGGGCAAGGTTAAATTAATTGCGGAAGCATGGGATGCAGGCGGATTGTATCAGGTAGGAAGCTTCCCGGCATGGAATCGTTGGGCAGAATGGAATGGCAGGTTCAGAGATGATATGAGATGTTTCTTAAAGGGCGATTACGGAATGGCACAGGCAGCGATAAACCGAATTACCGGTTCGCTTGACTTGTATAGTCCGGAAAACCGAGGAGAAAATGCATCCGTGAATTTCCTGAACTGTCATGATGGATTTACCTTATATGATATGTATGCATACAACTTTAAGCATAATGAACAGAATGGATGGAATAATACGGACGGTGATAGTAATAATAATAGCTGGAACTGCGGAGAAGAAGGTGAGACAGATAATCCGGATATCTTAAAGCTTCGTAACCGTATGAGAAAGAATGCATTTGCTGTTCTGATGTGCAGCCGAGGTTCAGCCATGTTTCTTGCAGGTGATGAATTCTGCAACACGCAGTTTGGAAATAATAATGCATATTGTCAGGATAATATTATTTCGTGGCTTGATTGGACCAGAAAAGATAAATATCCTGAGATGTTCGAATTTTGTAAGTTTATGATCCATTTAAGAAAGGAGCATCCGATTTTGCGGGGACGTTCCGGTCCGAGTGGTTGCGGTTTCCAGGAGGTAACCATTCATAATAAAACAGCCTGGAACAGTGATTGTAACCCGGATACAAAGACAATTGGTGTTATGTTTGCAGGGAGAAATGCAACAGATACAGAGGATGATATTATTTATATCGGAATTAATGCCTTTTGGGAAGAACAGGAGATACAGCTTCCGAACCTTCCGCTCGGAAGAAAATGGCGTGTGATTATGAATACAGAGTTCGAGCACACACCACAAACAGACTATCAGGCACTGACAAAATGGAATGGAACCGAGAGGTTGACGCTTTGTCCAAGGTCTGTTATTATAGCTCAAGTAGATAAATATTAATACAAGTATTTAAGTCAGCAAGGTGCCAATTTTTTTGGCACCTTACATTTAAGGAAGAAATCATATGGGAAAAAAGAGCTATAGAAGAAGCAAGGGAATCAGATGGGATTTGATTCTGTTTGGCATGGGAACTGTCTTACTGATTGTATATGGCTGCTTACAGTACAAGAATATAAAGGACCGGCATGATTATGAGAATACGATAGTCAGACTTGAAGAAATGAAAGAATATACTCTTCCTACAAAGCCGGAAACAGAAAAAGAGAATGAGCAGGAGGAAGAAGAGGTATCTTATCAGAAATTTTTTGATGCTAACGAAGACATGATAGGGTGGCTGCATATACCGGAAACAGAAATTGATTATCCTGTAATGCAGACAATGGATGATGAGGAATACTATCTGCGTCGCAACTTCTTCAAGGAGGATGACAGAAATGGCACACTGATTTTAGATACGGATTCTGATATAAGTAAAACATCAAATAACCTGATCATTCATGGACATAATATGAAGTCCGGTGCCATGTTTGCGGCTCTGAAGGACTTTGAGGATGCGGAATATACAAAGGAGCATAGCAGAATCTTATTTTATACGGAGGATGAGAAAAGGGAATATGAGGTAATTGCAGTTTTCCGATCCAGGGTTTACACCGTTGAAGATAAAGTATTTAAGTATTATCAATTTTTCGAAGCAAGGAATCAGGAGGAATTTGATAATTTTTATAATAATATAAAGAAATTAAGCGAATTTGATACAGGTGTAACTGCTGAATTCGGTGATGAATTTATTACGTTATCAACTTGTGAGTATCACACAAAGAATGGACGGTTGGTCGTTGTCGGAAAGAGAATATAAAAGAGGAATTGTCATGAAGAATGGAAAACGATTTAGAAGCACAGTAATATACATATATCTTTTCTTATGTTGCGTGTATTTCATATGGAGATTTCTATTTACATTACCCTTGGAAGCTGATATGACTGATATGGTACTGGGCAGCGTGTTGGTGATTTTTGAGTTTCTTGCTGTATGTCAGTTTGGAATGCGTATCCGACAGGCATTGTTGTTAAGAGATTCTGCAAAGAGTGAAGAACACGTGAAAGCAGAGAAGGATTATCCGGAAGTTGATATCTTTATTTCTGCATATGGAAAGGACAGGAACGAGGTTTTCAGAACAGTAAATGGATGCCGTCTGCTTGATTACCCAAACAGGGAAAGTATATATATCACAGTTGTTGATAAGAAGGAAAGAGCAGGGATTCGTGCTATGTCCCAAGAGCTTGGCTTTCAGTATGCTATATGTCAGGGATCTATGGAAGAAGGCCTGAATCAGGCACTGCAAGAGACAGATAAACAGTATATTGCTTTGCTTGAAGCAGGAGTGATTCCAAGACATGAGTTTTTACTGAAGACAGTAGGAGAACTCATGCAGACCGATAAGGCAGGCTTTATTCAGACAGCAATGGGCAGCTTTAACCCGGATGCGTATCAGTTCCGGCTTTTTTCAGAGGATAAGATACCGGAAGAAAACAGATATTTTCAATCTGTTTTTCAGCCCGCAGCATCATGTGTCAACGCAACTGTTCTATGTGATTCTAATGTAGTAGTATCAAGAAAAGCAATGGAAGAGGTACACGGTTTTTCCAAAGGTATGTTATTAACAGGAATCCGTATTCAAGAAAAAGGATATCGCTGCCTCTATAGGAATGAAGTACTGGCTTCCGGTATCTATGCTTCAGACCTGTCTTCCTTTATTGGAAAGAAAAGAAAACAAATAGAAGAGGCAGCACAGATATATGGAAATCATATATCTCTTGAGCGTAATCAAAAAAGAAGCTATCGGGCTTATGCAGGTGATCAATTAGGCCAGGTAAGAACATGTGTATTTTTGGCTTTGCCAATAATTGCTTCGCTGTTTGAAATAAGGCTTTGGGGTTGCCATTCTGCTTTCATAATTTTGGCATGGCTTGGATTGTATCTGGGAGCTGAGTTATGTCTTAGACTTATCAGTGGTCAAACTACCAATCTAAGATGGAGAAGAATATACGAAATATCTACCTTCCCGTTTCTTATATTCAGTTTTGTTAGAGCTAAGCTTGGCAAACATAAAAAACAGAAAAGGAACAATCGGCTGAAAACATTATTTGGAAATGTAATGGCACATTCTATATGGATTGCTATGACACTGGCAGCAGGCATCAGCATTATTTGGAGATTCTGTAAAGGAAACAGGGATGATATACTGGTTCTTCTGCTATTATGCCTGCTTTGTAATTTATATATGCTTCTTATGTCTGTTTTCTGGGTTATAGGAAGACCGTACATCCGTCAGGAGGAAAGAATTTGTGCTGATATTTCATGTGAGGTAATTGGCTCAGGACAAAAGATTGAGTGCCGGTCAAAGGATTTATCACCTATTAGTATTTCTGTGTTATGTGATATGCCTTATGATTGGGATGATGAAGAGGAATACGTCATTTTGATACATACAGAACGTTATCATGCACAGATAAAAGGAAATCTTGTCGGAGTACAATATGAAAATGGTAGCTGGAAATATGTATTTTCACTTATAGAGGAAGAAGATTCCAAAGAACAGTACTATGGTATTTTATATGACAGACAGATTCAAGGCGTAGAAAAAATAGCAGGATATACATCATGTTTTTCTGATATCCATAGAAATATAGGAAGACGTTTTAAACACAAAACACTGCAATATCGTAAGATGCCTCGTATTCCTGTCAATGCTGAAATAAAGCTTGTGGGAAAGGATGCATCAGTCTATGTCAAGAACTACAATTATAAATATCTTATTACCAATATAAAGGAAAAACCTCCTGAACAGATGACACTTCAGCCAATGGAAGGTATTTCCTTCGAGTGTGAAAAGTTTCATAAGTTTGGAGAGCATACTTATTTGTATAGGCTGATGAATTACGAGGAATTGCATAATAACCGGGATTTACGTGATAAGATTTATGAATGGGTGAAGGAATGCCTGAAAAGAAATGAGTCTGTGATAAAAGGCAAGGACATGAAGGAAGAAAAAGATATCATGTACATATAATAGAAATGAAATAATGAAAAAAATCAAACAAATACTTTTAATATATAAAAATATGTGTTAAAATCATAATGGAATGCAATATTTTTAGATATATAAGTACGATTTGAAAGGCGGTATGCGCTATGGCAAAGGTATTGATTGTAGATGATGCGTCGTTTATGCGCATGACAATAAGACAGATGCTTGAAAAAAATGGTCATGAAGTTGTTGGTGAAGCAGGAGATGGAATTGAGGCAGTAAAAAGATTTATAGAGGTAAAGCCGGAAGTTGTATTACTTGATATTACTATGCCGGAAATGAATGGTGTAGAGGCATTAAAGCGTATTAAGGAATTGGATTCTTCTGCTAAAGTTATTATATGTTCTGCTATGGGACAGCAGGCGATGGTTGCGCAGGCAATCCAAAACGGAGCCAAGGATTTTATTGTAAAGCCTTTTGAGGCAGACCGTTTGATTGCTGCAGTAGACAGAGTTATGAACAAATAAATAAATAAAAAATTAAAAAAATAAAAATAACGGTAGACAAACCGTTGTTTTTATTATATGATAAGGAAAACGTTTTCCAGAAAACGTTTTCCAATTACCGGATGGAATTAAGGAAGACTTATCTGGAAAGGTTTTGGAAAGTAGGAGATTACGTGGTATCAATCAGAGACGTAGCAAAACATGCAGGAGTTGCAATATCCACGGTATCTAAAGTACTCAATAATTATCCGAATGTCAGTGAGAAAACAAAGCAAAAGGTTAATGAGGCAATACAGGAGCTGGGGTTTGTACCGAATTCCATTGCGTCAGCACTTTCTTCCAAGCAGACAGGAAGGGTTGCACTATTGCTTGATGTGAACAGACACGCACAGACAGTAGATGAGATTCCCATGCAGTATATTGTTGGAGCCATAAACCGGGCAAAGGAACTTAACGTTGATGTGATTACAGTGTTCTTTACCATGATCAGGGAGATGGACGTAGAGGAAATGACTCGTTACTTCCAGTCACAAAGTATTGAAGGATTGATTATCTGCGGATTGTCAAAACAGGACACTGTATTGCATAAACTAGTACAAAGCGAGAGATTCAAAGTAGTACTCATCGATGCGCCGGGAGTAGGCGAGCATACTTCTAATATTCATATTGACCACACGAAGGCTCAGTATGAGGTTGCAAAAGAAATTATTATGCAGCATAAGTGCAAAAGGATTCTCTATATAGCAGGAAAGAAAAACGGCTATGTATCAGAAGAACGTATGCAGGGGATGAAGAAGCTTGCAGCAGAAATGGGGCTGACTGTTTTCACAAGAACAGGTAATTTCAGTGAGCTGGAAGCAAGAAAGATTACACTGCAATATGCAAGACGCAGGGAAGCGATTATCTGTGCATCGGATATGATGGCAATCGGAGCAATGAAAGCTCTGATCGATATGGATATCTTCAGACCGGTATGTGGTTTTGATGGCATCAGCCTTATGGGGTATGCCGGAAAGCAGATGCATACGGTAAAACAGGATTTTAGGCAGATTGCTGCAAAAGCGGTGGATGAGATGGCAAGATTAATGAATGGTCAAAAGGGACAGGAAATCATTATGCCACACAAACTCATCCGAATGGAATATCAGGATGTCATTTCCTGATGAATGTGCAAAGTATATATTACAAAGTATATATTATTGGAGAGAACGATAACAGGCACATTTCCATTTACAATATTATGGTAACGTTACCAAACGAAAGTTGGTAATGAAATATAGAAGAAAATAATCACAATTTTTTTAAAAATGCAAAAAAGGAGATTTTTATGAGCGTAAAAACAAATTTGGAAGCAGTAGCACAGAAAATGTATGGTCAGAGCATCAAAGAGCTTGATAATCAGAAGCTTTATTATGCAATTCTAACCATGACGAAGGAAATGATGGAAGGTAAGGGTCAGATTAAGGGAAGCAAGAAGGTATATTATATCTCCGCTGAATTCTTAATTGGTAAGTTATTATCTAACAACCTGATTAACCTTGGAATCTACGAAGAGCTGGAAGCAGCTCTTAAGGAGGAAGGCAAAGATTTAAGTGTTATTGAAGAAGTTGAGCCGGAACCATCTCTTGGTAATGGTGGTCTTGGAAGACTTGCCGCTTGTTTCTTAGATTCTATTGCAACCTTAGGACTTCCTGGAGACGGTATTGGTCTGAACTACCACTTTGGTCTGTTCAAGCAGGTATTCAAGGATAGACAGCAGACAGCAGAAAAGAATGACTGGATTGAAGCTCAGTCATGGCTTACAAAGACAGATATTTCTTTCCCGGTATACTTTGGAAAGAAGAAGGTTATGTCCAGATTATATGATATTGATGTAATCGGATATGAACAGGGTATCAATAAGCTTCATTTATTTGATATTGAAACAATCGATGAGAGCATCGTGGAAGATGGCATTGATTTTGATAAGAAGGATGTAGACAAGAACTTAACTTTATTCCTGTATCCGGATGACTCTGATGAAGCTGGTCAGATGCTTCGTATTTATCAGCAGTATTTCATGGTATGTAACGGTGCACAGCTCATCTTAAAGGAAATGAAGGAGAACGGCTACGATCTTCACAAGATGAATGAGCATGCAGTAATTCAGATTAACGATACTCATCCAACAATGGTTATTCCGGAACTGATCAGAATCCTTACCGAAGAGGAAGGCTTCGAAATGGAAGAGGCAATTGATGTTGTAAGCAAGACTTGCGCATATACAAATCATACCATCCTTGCAGAAGCACTTGAAAAATGGCCAATCAAGTACTTACAGAAGGTTGTTCCTCAGCTCATGCCTATTATCTGGGAGTTAGACAAGAGAGCAGCTATCAAGTATGATGATCCTAAGGTGCAGATTATCGATAAGGATTTAAGAGTACACATGGCTCATATTGATATCCATTACGGATTCTCTGTAAATGGTGTTGCAGCTATCCATACAGAAATCTTAAAGGATACTGAGTTAAATCATTTTTATAAGATTTATCCTGAGAAGTTCAATAATAAGACAAACGGTATTACTTTCAGAAGATGGCTTATGTCTTGTAACAGAGAACTTGCAGCAGCTATTACAAAGGCAATCGGTGATGGCTGGAAGAAGGATGCAGATGAATTAGAGAAGCTTCTTAAGTTCAAGGATGATGAAGCATTCTTAAGCGAAATCAAGGCAATCAAGAAAGATAAGAAAGCAGCTCTTGCACAGTATATCAAGGAAAATGAAGGACAGGATATCAATCCGGAATCTATCTATGATATTCAGATTAAGAGACTTCATGAGTATAAGCGTCAGCAGATGAATGCACTTTATATTATCCATAAGTATCTTGAAATTAAGGCAGGCAAGAAGCCTTCAACACCTGTCACCTTTATTTTTGGTGCAAAGGCAGCTCCGGCTTATATCATTGCGCAGGATATTATTCATTTACTGCTTTGCTTACAGGAAATCGTTAACAACGATCCTGATGTAAAGGATTACATGAAGGTTGTTATGGTAGAGAACTACAATGTAAGCTATGCAGAGAAGCTTATTCCGGCATGTGATATTTCTGAGCAGATTTCCTTAGCATCTAAGGAAGCATCCGGTACAGGTAACATGAAGTTCATGTTAAACGGTGCAGTAACACTTGGTACAAGTGATGGTGCTAACGTAGAAATCAATGAGCTTGTTGGTGACGAGAACATCTATGTATTCGGAGAAAAGTCAGAGGCTGTTATCGAACACTATGAGAAGGCTGATTATGTATCTAAGGACTTCTATGAGAAGAGCAATGTAATCAAGGAAGCAGTAGACTTTATTATCAGTGATGAGGTTCTCGAGGTAGGTAACGAAGAGAGACTTACCAGACTTCACAAGGAATTGATCAATAAGGACTGGTTCATGACCTTACTTGACTTAGAAGATTATATTAAGACCAAGGATCATATGTTTGAAGATTACAGAAACGAAGCTAAGTGGAAGAGAATGATGCTTGTAAACATTGCAAAGGCAGGATTCTTCTCATCAGACAGAACAATCGCTGAGTATAACAGAGATATCTGGAAGTTGAACTAAAATAAATGTTACGCAAAAGGCAGCCTGTGTGGCTGCTTTTTGTGATTCATAGGAATTTAGGGTGTTCAAAAGTGACAGAAAATGATATACTGATGAGAAAAGAAAAGTACAGAGGGTGTAAAGATTGAATCAAAATATGAAAAATAAAATAGGGAAGTTAATCCTTGGAAATGCCGGATTTGCAGCAGGATTTGTCTTGCTATATTCCCCGGGACTTTTGGGATTGAGACCATCAGATCCTAGTATTATCAAGGCAGCACTTTCTATTACCATGGGAGTTTTGATGCCGCTGGGAGTCGTAGGATATAACTATTCATTGCTTGGCAAGAAGGCAGAGCATCGATATATTGGAGAAAATACATATTCTGCACAGAGCATCAGAGAGGAATTGCAACAGTATCTTGGTACGAAACTTTTTGGGCAGGTAGCAAGTTCTTCTTTGGATCAATTGGTTAAATGTGAATCGTTACAAAAAGAAATTGAAGAGATTTTGCAGAGGAAATTTAATAAGGGAAGTCTTACCTATCAGAAATTTGCTGCTATTTCAGAAAGTGCGAGGGCTGCAATTTTTTCCAATATGGCTGGTATGCTTAATCGCATGCGTGTAATTGATGATGCAGAGTATAGCAAGCTGCTTAACTATAAGAATGACGATATTCCGGATGATATACAGATACAACGTCTGGAACTGTATAATAAAAATATCGAGGCTGTAAAGGAACAACGAAATCAGAATGAAAAGCTGTTGTTTAAGCTTGATGAACTGATGTTGGAGCTTGCAGCATCGGAAATTACGGATACATCACAAATTAAAGCATATGCAGAGATTGATACACTGATTAAACAGATTCAGTACTATCAGGGTTGAACAAAAGAAGAAAGGGAATGGTTAGGGACATGAAGAACAACAGCAAAATTATGCTGGGTGCAGTGGTTATTGCAATTGTTGTATTTGCAATTGCAGTAGCAGGCATCAGCGCAACGAGGAACATCGGAAAATCCGATAAGACCATCAGTACGGAGGCAGCACAAAGAAGTATTGATAATATGCTTAAGCATATTGAGGTATCTTATGCAGATCCTGTAAAGTCTCAAGTTGATTTGGTTCAGGAGGATAAAGCAGACGAACTTCCGGATATTGACAAGAATGAGGTTACTGTAAGAGAGAATTCCAGCCTTTATGTAGAAATCTTTACTGCACCGGAGAGAGCGGGCGAGAATAAGGATGGCTGGATGAATGAAATGGCAGAAAGCTTTAATCGTGAAGATTTTCAGGTTGGAGGACAGGATGTATCCGTTCGTATCAGAAATGTTACTTCCGGTCTTGCCATGGAATATATAGCTACAGGGAAATACGTTCCGGAAGGATTCTCACCATCAAATGCATTCTGGGGTAAGATGCTTGAAGCAGATAATATAGAAATCAAAACAGTTACAGACAGACTTGCAGGAAATGTACCTGTACTCTTATTTGCAAACAGTACTTATGATGAGTTGATGAAGAAATATGGTGCGTTAAATTTGAAAACGGTAGTAGAAGCAACGGCAAACGGCGAAATTACAATGGGTTATACCAACCCTTATGCAAGCTCAACAGGTCTTAATTTCCTGATCAGTACTCTTCAGACCTATAGTCCGGACGATCCTTTAAGTGAAGAGGCAATACAAGGCTTTCAGACCTTTCAGGCAAATGTTCCTTTTGTTGCATATAATACACCACAGATGAAGACTGCAGTAGAATCAGGATCCCTTACAGGTTTTATTTATGAATATCAGGCATATCAGAACGATAAGGAAATGCAGAGAAAGTATAAGTGTGTTCCATTTGGATTCCGTCATGATGCCCCACTTTATGCAGTTGGTAACATCAGTGAGGAAAAACAGGAAATACTTGAAATGTTCGCTGAGTATTGTCTGACTCAGGAAGCACAGAAAAAGGCTACTGACTATGGCTTTAACGGAATGGACGATTATATCTGCGAGCAGAATGACGTATCAGGAGATGACCTCTTAAGTGCACAGGATCTCTGGAAGGAAGAAAAGGATAATGGAAAGCCAATTATAGCAGTATTCGTAGCTGATGTATCAGGAAGTATGGATGGAGAGCCAATCAATATGCTCAGACAGTCATTGATCAATGGTATGAGATACATTGGAACGGATAATTATGTAGGACTGGTTTCCTATAATGATGAAGTAACGGTAAATGTACCGATTGAGAAATTTGACCTGAATCATCAGTCTGCTTTTAAGGGAGGCGTAGAAAGCCTGGCAACAGGTGGCGGTACTGCTACCTATGATGGTATTGTG